>NZ_JBSFWT010000013.1:0-118206 GCF_053594975.1 Streptomyces sp. NPDC002537 | reverse complement strand
GCACGCGGCCGTTCGGGTCGGCGTCCTTGTAGTACTCGACGCCCTGCACCAGCGAGGCGGCGCAGTTGCCCACGCCGACGATGGCTACGCGAACCTCATTCATGGGAGCCAATTCCTTTCTCCTTCCCCGTGGTTGACAGGCGACCACGGTCCTGCTGATCAGGCGACCGCAGCAGCCGTATCAGCCGCTGTTCGAGTGGTGGATGCCCGGAAGGCCGCGGTACACGGGAGACGACTCGGGCCCGGGGCGGAAGCTGCGGTCGGTGTCACAGCGCCCTCAGGGTGGCGATCACCCTGGGGTGACCGTCGACCACATGCAGGGCGGTGTCGCCCGTCTCCTCGAACGACGCCCACTCCGCCAGGCGGCGGATGGAGGACTTACTGAAGCCCCAGTAGTGCACGTTGTCGCCCTTGTTGGCTTCCCCGGCCGACAGCACACGTATGGAGGAGGCGTCGTCCCGGTCAGGCGTGCCGTAGGTTTCGAGCAACATGGTGCCGCCCGGTTCGAGCAGGCCCCGCACAGTGTGGAGCATGCCGAGAGGGTCCTTGACACGGTGCAGCAGGCCGCAGCAGAAGGCGAAGTCGAACTTCTGCGGCCAGCCGGCCAGGTCGAAGGCGTCGGCCTTCAGGTACTCGACCTTGGAGTCGAGGAGGGCGGCGATGGTCCGGAACGCCTGCCCGCCCGGGATGTCGACACCGAAACGTTCCTTGACCAGGCGCGTGTGCTGCTCGTTGTCGACCCCGAGAACCGTCTCCGCACCCCGAGCCTCGGCCAGGAAGGCGTAGAAGCCGTCGCAGGTTCCGACGTCGATCACCCGCTTCCCGGTCAGGTCCTTCGGAAGAAAGGGGATGCGGTAGCGGTGGTCCCGGACAAGGCCCGGGGTGTAGATGCCTTCGTCCTTGTTGAGCGCGAAGGTGTGGAACCACATCGGCGTGGACGCGAGGACCTGCCGGCATCGGTCGGGGGGAATGCGCAGTGGCAGCAGGTCCGCCACTTCCCGTTCGGCCTCCGTGACTTCGAACTCCACTTGAGCGGTCATGGGATTCCGTACCTTTCTTCGGTGTGGCTGCACTTCTTGGACTTGGTGACCGACGCCGACTGCATCTGACGCCTGTTCACTCACCGACGACGATAGGTCGGACTAGCAGCTGTCACCTGCTGGGTCGTACGAACGGGTGATACGCGAAGAGCGGGCGACTTCGCGCTGAAGTACCGGTGGCCGCACGGATTTTGCGGTGCTGCCCAGCCGTATTGCCGTGAAACGCCGCGACTTCCGCTACCGGCCGGATGCCATCCGGCACACACATGTGGGAGGACGCTCGGGGCCACGGCGATAAATCTCAATATTCGGTGGCGGCAAGGAGAGTCAACGCCATGCCGGCGCCCGCACAGCACACCATGCCAACCATGAATGCGGCTCGACTCAACCGCCGAACAGCTGTCTCCGAGTGCCCTTTGATCACCAGGTGCCAACTCAGCATGGCGGCAGCAACGGCAATCAGAACATAGCCGAGAGCCAACAGGTGCAATTGGTCGATCAACGTGATCCCGCTGTCCGGGGGGAGGCTCGAATCCACCTTGTTCATGCTCAGCAGAATCGTGAAGAGGGAGGCTCCGAGTACGCCGATCCGGCTCTGGAAGAAGCTGGCACTGACATCGCTGAGCGTGAATGTCAGGGAAGTCACCAAGAAGACGATCAGTACAGGACTGACCAACTGCCAGAAGAGCATGTACGCGCCGCTTCGCTGCACGGAGACCAGCACCTTCAGCCGACTGTACGAGATACCGCTGCCAGGCGGCAGTTCCGGGTCACCGAAGTTCGTCACAAATTTGTGCTCGAGGGCCTCCAGATGCATACCGGTGACCCTCCAGCCAGGGACGTGCACATGGTGATCGTAGGCAGAGTTGCGTGCATCCGGCTCGAAAACGAACTTGCTGGCGTCTCGTGACGAGGTGAACAGAACTTCAAGGGTGTTCCGATCGAAAGGGTAGTCATGCAGGTCCCAGCCCTGACGAAACCTCCCTTCGATGACCGTCAAGTGACGGAAGACACCTCCTGATGAGGTTCTCACCGAGTTCCCCTGCTTTGGTTGATAGCCATTGGAGAACAGCATGTTGGGGATGGGGTCAAGGTCTGCACGTGGGCACAGTGACCATACATTGAGCCGAGCCGAGAAAGAATTATGCGACGGATCGATATCGTACAGAGCAGGCAGATAAACGCCCAATTTACAGCTCGGAACCGCAGGTTGGTCGGCCCGCGCCTGCGCACCGAGCGAAGCGAGCAGCACCAGCCCGAGCACAGCGAGGACTCTTCCGATGACAGGACCCCCGCCGGACGGGCATGCGTGGCCGCCGACAGCGTTGCGGCCATCGGTCGACCTGCGGCGACGGCACCGCTGCCGATCGGACAGGCCTATGCAGGAGGCAATCATCGCGGAAATCTCACCCCGAAACTTGTAGAGGTCGATATCTCAACCGTTCGGCTGTGGACCCTGTTGGTCACCCAACTTTAGTTGTCTTTACGCACATCGGCCTTCTCGCGCACTGGCGAAGGCAGGTGGCAACGATGACCGTCACCCGTGCGGACGCCACTGCTGTACGCTCCGCCCCGGCCCGGCAAGGCCTGTCCGCCTGATACATCCGTGTGAGCACACCACTTCATGAGACTCACCAAGTCGGGTGATAACCAGCGGCCTTGCTCGGGCGGAGTACATGTTCCCCTCTCAGCTCATTCACGAGCCCCGCAAGTTGCGACTCGGCACAACCTCTCGTCTACTGAGAGTGCTTGGGGCCGACCGAACGCATTGGAGGACCTATGACCAGTCTTCGCGCTCCTGCCGCGCTTGCCGCGTTGCTGTGCGCCATAGCATTTCCGGAGCAGGCCGTTGCCGCTCCGGGACCGCATGGAGCGCCGCGAGTGGTCGGCGCCGTGACCTGTGTGCTCGACGGTTCAGGGAACTTCGTGGACACAACGAATGCGAACCAGGGGCTGGCTTCCCTCTCTCCGCGGACGGTGAATGTCAGCGCTTCGAGCACGGGGGACTGTCTGGACATCCGCGCCGACAAATCAGCCACCGGCGGCCGCTCCATCGTCAAGCGGTCGGTCATCGCGACCGGAACGATGAGCAACTCGACCTGTGTCCTGGCCAATGGGAGCCTGACCATTCAGGTCACATGGACGCTCGACGACAACTCGACGATCTCGAGCAGCAACACCCTGAACATCACGGGCGGGAACTTCCTGCAGCCGGTTCCAGGTACGGGAAGCATCCTCAGCGGATTGCTCAGCGGTCTCACGGTCAGCACCAATATGGTCCTGACGGACGCCGCCGCCAATGCTGCGGCCTGCGGTACTTCGACTGGTCTCACCAACTATGGATACACAATCGAGACCATCGTTCTCCAGTAGGCGTCACCACGCCGACCAGCCTCACGCCGACTTCCAGGAACCGTCATGCAGCAGACTCCACGCACTCCCGGCCTGCGATCAACCTGCATTCGTCAGGGAACCGCCGTAGACCTGCGGTCGGTTGCCGGGATCCTGACCGAAGCCTTCATGGATGATCCTGTGACTCGATGGCACTTCCCCGATCCCGCGCGCCGGGCGACACTGCTGCCCGGATTCTTCTCGCTCTTCGCCAGTGAGGCGCTGTACGCGAACGGTCTGCTCGTGGCGGGCGACCTGGCCGGGGTTCGGCTTTTCTCTCCCCCCTGCCCCGCGCCGACCGGCAAGACCCGGAAGGCGGCCTTCGAGCGGGCCCTGTGCGAGCGAACCGGTGAAGACGCCTACCGCACACTCCAGTTGCTCAGGCGCCTGGAGTCCCGTCGCCCTCGCCATACACCGTATTACCACTTGGTGTTCAGCGCTGTGCGCCCCTCACTGCGGGGAAGGGGGATCGGCACCGCGACTCTGCGCCATGTCCTGCGACAGGCCGACCGGGACGGCGCGGGAGTCTATGTGGAATCCAGTACCAGGTGCAGTCAGCGGCTCGTCCTCCGTCACGGGTTCGTGCCACTGCCGGTGCTGTCCCTCCCGGACGGCCCATGTCTCCACCCCTCCTGGCGGGCTCCGGTCACATGAACATCCCCGAGGACTCGACCACTCACCACGGGCTCGACGACCTGCTGGAGATCAGTCCGGTGCCGGCGGGCGACGCATGGGGGGACACGTGGCTACTGCACGAACACAGTGAGCGCCTGCGGAAGTTGCGCAGCACTTTTCTGGGCTATCCCGTGAACCTCGATGTCGATTACCGCTCCTTCGGCGGCATGCTCGACGTGCTGTGGAACACCGTGGGCGATCCTGGAGCATCCGATCCCGCCCGCGTCGACCGCCAGCCCTTCGAACGCCATGTGGTGCGATTTCTCGCCCGGCTCGCCGGGGCGGATCCCGCGCGTGTCTACGGATATGTCACCAGTGGCGGCGCCGAGGGCAATGTCTTCGGGATTCACACGGGGCGCCGACGGCTGCCCGACGCACCGCTGTACTGCAGCGCCGCGGCCCACTACACCGTGGAACGGATCGCCGAGTTGCTGCGCATGGACCTGATCCGTGTCCCCTGCCGCAGGGACGGCAGCCTCGATCCCCGGGCGCTCCAGGACGCCTGTGGCCGCAGAGCCGGGAGAGGCGCCGTGGCCGTCGCCACGGTAGGCACCACAATGCTCGGTGGTATCGACGACCTGCCGGCCATTCACGAGGCCCTCGCACCGGCGGGAGAGAGCCACCTCCATGTCGATGCGGCTCTGGGCGGGCTCCTCGCCGCCTTCTCTCCCCACCGGCCGGCTTGGGGGTTCGACGCGGGCGCCGACACCCTGACCATCAGCGGACACAAGTTGATCGGCACACCGGTGCCCTGCGGCATTGCCATGGCCCGTCACCACCTGGTGCCCCACTGCGGACCACATGACTATCTCGGCGCCACGGATGCCACTCTGGCCTGCTCGCGCAACGCCCTGACCCCCATGCTGCTGTGGTATGCCTTACGGCGGCTCGGCTCCCGGGGGCTGGCGACACGGGTGCGGCATTGCCTGGCCACAGCGGAATACGCCTGTGAGCGACTGGCCGCGCTCGGCCGACAGCCGTGGCGCCATCCGTCCTCCACCACCGTGGTCTTCGAGCGACCACCTGCCCCTGTGTGCCGCAGATGGCACCTGGCCACCAGCGGAAACATCGCTCATCTCGTGGCCATGCCGCATGTGACCCGGACCATGATCGACCGCTTTTGCGACGATCTACGGCCGTGAACCTCCATCAGGTCCTGCCGAATTCGCCCGACGCTTTGGAAGTGAACCCATGATGCGCATATGCCTGGTCCAGCAAGGAGCCTGGGACATGCCGTTCGAATCGATGCCGCTCGCGGCGGGATATCTCAAGGCGACCCTGACCGACGATCCGGTCCTCGCCGCTGAGGTCGAGGTCGACATCTGCAATTTTCGTGGCGGCTGCGCCCTGCCGGAGATGGCCTGCCAGCTCTTCCTGAACCGCTCCTGGGACATGCTGGCGTTCTCGGTGCTGGGCTGGAACTATCACAGCTTCGGTGCGCTCGCCGAGATGTTCAAGCAGATCAACCCTCGTGGCATCGTGGTGTTCGGCGGGAACCACGTCGCACACCAATCCGAGCGGGTCTTCAGGAACTTCCCATGGGTGGACGTCGTTGTCAACGGCGAGGGCGAGAACACCTTCCGCGATCTCGTCGCGCGCTTCCTCGAATTCCCGGACCAGTTCGCCCCGGACACCGTCGCCGGAATATCGTTCCGGAGAACCGACGTCGGCTGTGTGACGACTGCCGACCGGGACCGGATCAACGACCTGGACACCATTCCGTCGCCCTTCCTGACCGGAGCGATTCCGTTGACCGACGCCGCTGGGAACTTCCGCTACGACGCGGCGTTGATGGAGACCAACCGCGGCTGCCCGTACAAGTGCGCCTTCTGCTATTGGGGTGGGGCGGTCGGTCAGCGCATGCGATCGTTCTCGGCCGACCGGCTGGCAGCCGAACTCGACATGCTCGCGTTCCATCAGGCCCCGACCATCGCGCTGTGCGACTCCAACTTCGGCCTGCTGGAGTCCGACGAGGAGTTCGTGGAACTGCTGATCAGAACGAGGGAGAAGTACGGGTTCCCACAGGCGCTGGAGACGAGCTGGGCCAAGAACAAATCCCAGCGCTTCCGGTCCATCGTGCGGCAGCTGAAGCGACACGGGTTCCAGAGTTCCTTCACTCTCTCCCTCCAGACGCTCAACGACGAGGCACTCCTGAGCATGGAGCGGCGCAACATGAAGGTCAATCAGTGGGAAGAGCTGGTGGACTGGCTCACCGAGGAGGGGCTGGACTGCTACGGAGAACTGATCTGGGGTGCCCCGGGTGAGACCCCCGAGACCTTCCTGGCGGGCTACGACCGGCTGGCTGAGAGGGTCCCGCGCACCGCTGTCTATCCGATGCTGCTGCTACCCAATACCTCTTATGCCGAAAACCGGGAGCTGCACGGCTTCGTGAGCATCCGCGGAGCCGACGACGACTTCGAGTACGTACTGGCCAACCGTAGTTCGACGCTCGGCGAGAACCTGAAGATGCAGCAGTTCATCTACTGGGCGCGGATTCTGGGAGAGCACCAGTACCTGCGGCATGTCTGGCGGCCGACCCGAGACCTGGCCTCGATGTCGCAGTCACGGCTCGTGGAAAGCCTCCAGCAGTTCTTCGAGACTTCGCCAACCCCTGCCGCCCGTGCCTTTCTCGACCGGATCCCCGTACTTGCCGAGGCCTCGGCCATCGTCGCAGGGCTGCGTGTGCTGTACCGCAGCCCGGTCCTGCACGCGCTGGTGGAGCAGTGGTGGCACGAGGTGTCCGTACCGGAATTCCCGCCGCAGTGGCAGGAGTTCGCGAAGGAGCTGTACCTGTACGAAGCTTGGTCGCGGCCGGTGTACGTGGAACCGGGCCAGGGCCTTCCGCCCGGCTGGCACCTGAACGACAGCGAGCCCCATGAGTACGTCACCGACCCCGTGCGCTTCGCCTTCGACATGCCGGAAGCGCTGGCCGACTGGCCCACAGCGCTGGCGTCCGGCCCGGTGCCGAAGACGTCCACGCTGGTGTTCCGTGCGCCTGGGGGGTTCCACGACCACTTGGACATAGCCGAGATGGCGGCGCACTACATGACGCGGACCGAGTATGTGCGTGACGGTCGGCGGTGAACGCGGTGCGGTCGCGTCCGAGTCCACGGTCGGGCGTTGTCAGGTTCTCTGTGGGGGCGTGGGGTGATCTTGGCGTGGGTCGTTATGGGAGGGGTTTGCGGTGGAGGCTGGGGCAGTGCCGTCGTACCGGGGGTATCGGTTCCCGGCGGAGGTCATCGGTCACGCTGTGTGGCTGTTTCACCGTTTCCCGCTCCCACATCGTGAGGTCGAGGAGCGGCACTGTCACGTTGTTGGGGGGTGGCTGGTGTTGAGGGTGTGTCGGGGTGTGTTTCTCCCGTTCGCGGGCTGGTGTCAGACGGTCGCGGGGCAGCCTGTGACCTGGTTCCGGATGCGGAAGCGTAAACGACTTCGCCTCCGGTCGGCGGTATCAGTAGCGTGTGGCCATGCAGATCCGTGAATTCCAGGAGTCCGACTGGCCCCAGGTGTGGGGGGTCATCCGGGATGTCGTACGGGAGCGGGAGACGTTTCCCTACGACCCCGGGATGACCGGGGAAGAGGCCCGTATGTGGGTCGAGGGGCCGCCCGGCCTGACCGTTGTGGCAGTGGACGGTGAGCGTGTTCTGGGCACCGCCAAGATGGGGGCGAACCGCCCTGGGCCCGGTTCTCATGTGTCCACCGCCAGTTTTATGGTGGCCGCCGACGCCCGGGGGAAGGGCGTGGGCACGGCACTGTGCCGGTTCGCGGTGGAGTGGGCGCAGGAACGCGGTTACGCGGGCATGCAGTTCAATGCCGTGGTCGAGTCGAACCATGCCGCGGTGGAGCTTTACGAGCGTCTCGGCTTCACCGTGCTGGGAACCGTTCCCGGGGCCTTCATGCATCCGAGGCTCGGGCCAGTCGGCCTGCATCTCATGTATCGCGAGTTCCCCGCCGGTCAAGCGGGCTGAAGAGACAGGCACGCGCATACGGCCGGCGTCTGTCCGGCTCTGGCAGTCGCCGGGCAGACGTCGGCCGCGAGGCGGGTGCTACTGGCTGTTCGTGCCGGTCAGGGACTTGCGGGCCCGCTCGATGTCCGTGTCGAGGGTGGTGGCATCCGGGACCGAGGGGAGCATGTCGGCGTCACGGAGGCGCTGGATGAGCTTGTCGAGGTAGAGCTGGCGTTCTTCCCGGGACTGGCTGGGGCCGTGGAGCGCGGCCTGCCAGGATTCCTCGGTCCAGCGGCTGATGTTGACCTCTTGCTTGATGAATTCCTCGTTGTACTGCTTCGCCCGTTCCACGAGGGCGTCGCGGATCGCGGTGTCGGACTGCTTGCGCAGCTTCTGCGGAAGGTCCTTGATCTGCTCGCGGGCCTTGCGTTCGGTGCTCCACTTGAGGAGTTTCTTCGCGTCGGCGGAGGCGCCGCCCTTGTCGATCTCGACGATCTTCTCGGCGGCGTTGTGCAGGATGACGGCCTTTTCGGCTTCGAGCTGCTGGGACTCGATCTCGGTGGCCGACTTGACCAGTTTCTGGAGGCCGTTGGTGCGGAAGTCGTCGAGTGATTTCTTCCAGGCGTCGTCGCGGGCCTGCTGGAACACCGTGATCGAGGGGATCTGCGCCTCCTTCCATTTCTCGGTGAAGTAGCGGGCTCCGTGGAGGGTGATCCCGGCGGGCCACAGCGGGGTGACCAGGAGGGCGTCGGCTCCGAAGCAGGCCGTGGTGTCGTCGGCGTCGAACCGTCCGTGGTCGGCGGCGGCTCCGGCCTGGGTGCCGCATCCTACGAAGGGGACGATCGCGGTGATGGCGGCCGCTTTGTCGAGGCTCGTGGTGTCGTTGGCGAAGGCGTCGTGGATGCCTTTCGCCCAGAGGACGCCACCGGCGACGAGCAGTGCGCCCTTGGCGGTGCTGCCGGCCGACTTGAGGTTCGCCCGCAGAGTGGCCTTCGCCTGGGGGGAGAGTTTGCTGTAGCCGCGGATGCGGGCGTGGATTTCGGAGGGTGAGAGCTGTTTGCCGTCGGGGGCGACGACCTTCAGCCCGTATTTGCCCGCGAGTTCGCCGAAGGCCTGCTCGATCTGTTTGGCCTCCAGGTTTTCCAGGGCCTCGCCGGACGGCGTTCCCTCTTCGGTGGGCCTGGTCGGCGTCTCGCCCTTTTCGCATACGCTCACGGAGCGCTTCGCCCGGCCCGACGCGCCGCCGCCGGTCGAGCAGACGCCGTTGCCGTCGGGCCAGCCCTTGCCCGCGAGCCATTGGCTCATGCCGGGGTGTGCGGGGTCGTCGACGCCCACGATGAACATGTATTTCCTGGGGATGTCGCCCTTGTAGGCCCAGGCGCCGTTGGTGGATTCGCCGCCGAGCGGGCCGCCGCCGGAGTCACCTTTCAGGGTGCCGCCGAAGATGCGTCCGTCCTTCTTCAGGGCGTCCCACCGGATCTTGACCCTGATGGCATCCCCGTTCTTCTCGATGGCGTTGCTGCCTTCGATGCCCTTCTTCGAGGCGTCCCACATGAAGACGTGTTCGTGGTGCCCGTTCTTCGCGTAACCCGAGCCCGCGCTCCTCAGCTCGGATTCGACGTCCTTGCCCTCGGCGACCCAGCGGCTCTTCGCGGTCTGCAGTCCGTTCCTGTTCAGTGACTCGCGCAGCTCGTCGAGGTCGGCCTGGCCCCGGGGGCGTTTGTCGACGACTATGTGCGTGTATTCGTCGGCGTGTTCCTGCGATGTGCTGGCGCCGCTGTCGGATTTCACGGGGGGTGCGGCCTGGGCGACCGCGGTGCCGGTGACGGCGAGGACCACGGCCGTGATCATGGCCGTTGTGGTGACGCGCCGTACGGAGTGCCGGTGTCTGGAGTGGTTCATCTTCACCTCTGCATGTGTCGTTCCGATGTCACGCGAGGGCAACGGAAAGGGGGCTTGCTTTCCGAGCGGGCCACGATGTGGCATCCCCTACGTTTTCGTTCTCCGGAACCGAGCACCATCGGCCGCGTGGCCATAGGGATCATCCTGTGGGAGGAGCGTTCGCCAACCCCTGGGCGGGGTCCACATGGTGATACGGACCCTGCGCCGCGGCAGGGAGGTCACCGCCGGGTACGGGCCGTCCGCCGCTCGCGCAGGATCGTGGCGGAGCGTTCGCACCAGTCCCGGTTGCCCTGTTCGAAGGCGAGGCCGCGCAGGCACGTCAGGTAGGGGCCGATGCGTTCGCTGTGGCGCAGGAACTCGTCCTCGGTGCGGTCGCCCCGCATGGTGCGCAGCAGCCGGCCGAACAGGTCGATCTTGGCTCGGGCGAAGGCGGCGCGCTCGGTGAGCTGGGCGATCAGGGCGTCGGTGGCGACGTGGTCGGCGGCGCGGACCTTGACGAGCAGGTCGTCGCGGATGGACGAGGGCTTGGTGGCGGTCGCGGTGAACCGCTCCAGCTCCGCCGCCCCGGCGTCGGTGACCTTGAACAGGCGCTTGGTGGGCCGGGTGTCCTGGACCACCTCCCGGCCCGTGATCAGCCCGTCCTTTTCGAGGCGGGTCAGTTCGGCGTAGAGCTGCTGCGGCAGTGCGTGCCAGAAGTTCGCCATGCCGAGGTCGAACGCCTTGGCCAGCTGATAACCGCTCAGCTCGTCGTCGAGCAGTGCCGCCAGCACCGCGTGGCGCAATGCCATCGGATCGTCTCCTCCTCGCGCTGTTCCCGACTCGCCCTGTTCCCGACTCGCCCTGTTCCTGAGCCCGCCCCGCATGGTACTCAAGGAAATGACTAGTCAGATTCATGACTATAAGGAGGAGCCGTGACCACCACGGACCGTTTCCGTACCGCCGTCGACAACCGTGATCTCGCCGCCCTGGACGACCTGTTCACCGAGGACATCCGCTTCTACAGCCCCGTGAAGTTCAAGCCCTTCGCGGGCAGGCCGATGGTGCTGGGCCTCTTCGGCGTCCTGTTCCGTACCTTCGAGGACTTCCGTTACCTCGGGCGCTACGACGGCACGTCCGAGACCAGCGCCGACGGCACCGGGGCCCCGTCGGCGGTCCTGCCCTTCCGGGTGACCGTGAACGGCAAGCAGATCCACGGCATCGACCTGTTGCACTTCGACGACGACGGAAGGATCAAGGAGTTCACGGTGATGGTCCGGCCACAGTCCGCCGTACGGGCCCTCGGCGAGGCGGTCTTCGCCGGGTTGGTCGCCGATGGGCTGGTCCCGGCCCCGGACGGTCATTAGCCGGCGGACCAGGCGGCCGGGATCAGATTTCCTCAACAGCCCGATCCCGGAAGCCGGTTGGTCCGGTCAACCGGTGGCGCCCCGGATCCGCAGGTGTCCCAGTACGGAGCGCACGGCGCGGTCCACGGCGTGACGTGCCGGTTCGGTGTGGTCGAGCGTCTCGAAACCGTGGTGGGCGAGCGGCACGTGGATCACCTCGGTGTCGGCGTCGCTGTCCTCGGCGGCGGCGAGGAACGCGTCGATCGTGGCGTTGATCTGCGGGAGGTCCAGTTCCGCCCGGGTCAGGACGATCGGCAGCCGGCCCGCGGTGCGTACCGCGGTCGCGGGGCGGAACCGGGTGTCGGCGAGGCCCCAGTTCGGCAGGGGCGCGAGGACGGAGTAGGTCGCCGCGACGCACCGCAGCCACGGCGGGGGCGCGGCGAGCCAGTCGGCCGACAGCAGTCCGCCGCCGGAGAAGAACCACAGCGCGACGCGGTCCCCGTCGACGCGGGGATCGGCCCGTACGAGGTCGACGGTTTCCGCGACGTCCTCGGCGGCGCGCGGGTAGTCGGTGAGGTCGTGCAGCCGGTGGTCGAAGGTCACGCCGACCGCTCCCAGGCTCGCGACGTACTGGCCGTAGCCGATGTAGGCGGGCCAGTCCCGCGGTGTCGGCCGCGCGTCGGGGGAGACCGGGCCACCGTGGACGAACACCACCGCGGGGCGGGGTCCGTCGGCGTCGGGCAGGTGGAGGTCGATGTCGCGTATCCGCTCGCGGCGTTGCCCGGGGACGTCCAGGAGGAAGGGGCGGAGGTGTCCGGGCCGCTGCTTCCCGGCGGTCAGCCGGTGGCCTTCGCCCGCGGCGGCCCGGAGCAGTGTGTCGGCCAGTTCGTCGGGGGACGAGAGCATCGGCCAGTGTCCGGTGTCGAGGTCGATGAGGCGTACCCGTGGGTGGGTGAGCACCTGAAGGCGGGGGTCGCCGAGTGCCAGCAGGTTCTCGAGCAGGGCGATGCTCGAACCGTTGGCGGTGCAGAGGATGCCGGTGGTCGGCAGCTCGGAGACGGCTCCCGGCAGCCGGAGCGGCTGGGTGAGCGTGCGCAGTGGCTGGGGTGCGGCGAGGCGGGTCAGCCGGGCCAGGGCGTCCGCGGGGAGGTCGGCGACGCTGCCCCAGCGCTGCCATTCGTCGGCGGACGGCAGGGGCATCCGCCAGTCGTCGCCGGTGGGGTGCAGCAGCCGGTCGCGGGTCGTCTGGTCGGGTACCAGGGTCAGGGCGGGGTCGCCGTCCTGGGGCATGCCCACGTCCAAGTGGACGATCCGGGCGATCCGTTGCGGGCGCCGGCCGGCGGCGCCGAGGGCCGGGTGGATGCCGTAGTCGTGGCCGACGAGCACCACGTCCGGTGTGTCCGCGGTGTCGGTGCTGTTGATGCTGTTGATGCTGTCTCTGCTGCCGATGCTGTCGATCAGCCGCACCAGGTCCTGGATGTGGGTCTCCAGGTCGGTGCCGGGTCCCGCCTCGTGGCGGCGGTCGCCCATGCCGGCGAGTGTCACCGGGTGGGCTTCGGCGCCCGCTTCCCGTAGCCGGGTTGCCGTCCGCTCCCAGATCCAGCCGCCGGTGCCGACGCCCGGCACCAGGATGAATGCGGTCATGAGGGTCTCCTCGCATGCTCGGTCCGCGCGGCCGGGCCTGGTGGCCGTCCGCGTTGCCGGCACGCTAGGAACTCCCCTTACGGGAGATGCAAGCCCCGCCGCCGTTCGCCCGGTAGCGCCCCGGTGTGGTTCCGAACTCCCGGCTGAAGGCGTGGGAGAGGGCGTACGGGCTGCTGTAGCCGACGCGGTGGGCGATGGCGGCGAGCGGGTCGGGGGTGTCGCGGAGCAGGGTGGCGGCGAGGGTCAGGCGCCACCAGGTGAGGTACGCCATCGGCGGGCGGCCGACGAGGGTGGTGAACCGGCGGGCCAGGGTGGGTCGGGAGACTCCCGCTTCGGCGGCCAGGCGGTCGTTGGTCCATGGGGCGGCCGGGTCGGAGTGCAGGGCCCGCAGGGCGGCGGATGTGGCCGGGTCGTCGAGGACGCCGGGCCAGACGCCGGTCGTGCCCTCCGCCAGCCAGGCGCGGACCATGTAGACGAGGAGGAGGTCGAGCAGGCCGGGCACCGCCAGGGAGCTGCCGGGGCGCCGGTCGTCCAGCTCGCGGCCCAACAGGTCGATGGCGGCGCGGAGTTCGGAGTGGTGTCCGACGCGGTTGGGCAGGTGGACGACCTGTGGCAGTTCGGCCATGAGCGGGTGGACGTGGCTGCGGTCGAGCCGGTACTTCCCGCACAGCACCTCCGTCCCGCCCCGGGTGGCGTCCGGCCCCGTCCTGTGGAGCCAGTCGCCGAGGGGCGTCGCCCGCGCCACGGTCGCCGCGTCGGCCGGGGAGTCGGCGATCACGTGCCCGGCGCCGTGCGGCAGCAGCACCGCGTCTCCCGCGCGGAGCGGGAACGGGTCGCCGTCGTCGGGCAGCAGCCAGCAGCCGCCTTGGAGGACGACGTGGAAGCCCGCGCCGTCGTAGGGGTCGATGCGTGTGCACCAGCTCCCGCTCGCCCGCACCCGGTCGGAGGAGGGGCGCCCGATGCGCACCGTGGAGATCGCGTCGCTCACCACATCCATCGCGTCAGCGTACCTTCGCCATCAACGGTGAGACGGATGCGTATGCGGATGAGCAGGGAGAGCATTGAACGGCTCAGTCCCCGCGCCTAGGGTCGGGGGCATGAAGAGCGAGAGCACAGAGCGCTTCGCGCTGGGAGATGTCGAGGTCGTCCGGCTCCTCGAGTGGCAGGGCCCGCTCGGGCCCGCCCGCGATCTGGTCCCGGAGTCCACCGCCGAGGTGTGGCGGGACAACGAGGGCTGGCTGGCGCCGGACCACTGGGAGCCGGACACCGACAGGGCGGTGCTCGCGCTGCAGACGTGGGTGCTGCGCAGCGGTGGCCGGACCGTCGTGGTCGACACCGGGGTGGGCAACGGGCGCGAGCGGCCCGGGTCGCCGGTGTTCCACCACTGGCAGGGCGATTTCCTCGGTCTCCTGGAGCGGGCCGGGGTCCGGCCGGAGGAGGTGGACGTCGTCGTCAACACCCACCTCCACCTCGATCACGTCGGCTGGAACACGATGGACGTGGGAGGGGAATGGGTGCCGACGTTCCCCAACGCCCAGTACCTCGTTCCGGCCGCCGACGACGCCCACTTCGGTCCGGGCAACGCGTACGGGAACGGCAGGCAGGAGGACGACCGGCTGATCTACGAGGACAGCGTCGCGCCCGTCCACAAGGCCGGGCAGGTCGTGCTGTGGGACGGTGTCCACCGTATCGACGAGCACCTCGTCCTGGAGTCCGCGCCCGGTCACACGCCCGGCTCGTCCGTGCTGCGGCTCTCGTCCAGCGGTGAGCGGGCGGTCTTCGTCGGGGATCTGCTGCACAGCCCGGTGCAGATCCTGCGGCCCTCCTGCAACAGTTGTTTCTGCCTGGACCCGGTGGAGGCGGTGGCCAGCCGCCGCCGGGTTCTCGGGCGGGCCGCCGCCGAACGGGAGCTGGTCGTGCCCGCGCACTTCGCCGGGGCGGGTGCGATGGAGGTCCGGCAGGAGGGCGACGGGTTCGCCCTCCTCGGCGTCGCCGATCACCCCGGGACGTGAAATATACTTTTTGGGTGACCGAGAACCTGCCGCCGTGCCCCGAATGCTCCAGTGCGTACACCTACGAGATGGGTGCGCTCCTCGTCTGTCCCGAATGCGGGCACGAGTGGCAGCCCGCCTCCGCCGACGCGGCGGGCGGTGCCGAGGACGGGGTGATCAGGGACGCGGTCGGCAATGTGCTGGCCGACGGTGACACCGTCACGGTGGTCAAGAGCCTGAAGGTCAAGGGGCACCCCACCGGCATCAAGGCGGGTACCAAGGTCCGCAACATCCGCCTTGTGGAGGGCGTGGCCGGTCACGACATCGACTGCAAGATCGAGGGGTTCGGCCCCATGCAGCTCAAGTCGAGCGTGGTCAAGAAGGCCTGATCCGCAACTGTGCCGTCCGGGCCTGTTCCGCTCCCGCGGAGCAGGCCCGGTACCGTTTTCACGAGCCCTTTTCATAGGGGCATGAGCCCTTTTCATGGGGGCGTGAGCCCTTTTTATGGGGCTCCGCTCAGTGCCCGGCGGGCGTCGGCTCCAGGACGAAGACCGGGATCTCGCGGTCCGTCTTCTTCTGGTAGTCGGCGTAGAAGGGGAAGGCCGCGACCGCGCGGTCCCACCACAGGGCCTTCTCCTCGCCGGTGATCTCACGGGCCGTCATGTCCTGGCGCACCGGGCCGTCCTGAAGCTCGACGCGGGGGTCGGCGACGACGTTGTGGTACCAGACGGGGTGCTTGGGGGCGCCGCCGAGGGAGGCGACCACGGCGTAGGTGCCCTCGTGTTCGACGCGCATCAGCGGGCTCTTGCGGATCTTGCCGCTCTTCGCGCCCCGGGTGGTGAGGATGACGACGGGCATGCCCTTCATCGTCGTCCCCTCCGTACCGCCCGAGCTCTCGTACAGCTCGACCTGATCGCGTACCCACTGCTCTGGGCTCGGCTCGTACTCACCTTCAAGAGGCATGCTGCCCGTCCCGTCTCCGAAGTCTCACGCGGCGGCGGGCACATCGCCGGGCCGCCGTTTCCCGCTCTCAACAACCGGAACGGTCGTCATCATTCCCCGCGTCCGCGCCGAGGGCGAGCAGCGACGCCCAGACCGACAGATCACCGGCGCCCGCCAGGGCGAACCCCACGAAGACGACGTTGCCGGTCATGTTGGCCACGAAGACGTGGTTCAGGCCGAGGTAGCTGACCGCGTCCACGAAGCCGGTGACGAGCGTCAGCAGGACGAGGGCGGCGGGCAGGGCACCGTGGGCGTTTCCGCCGCCGGGGAAGAGCCGGTCGGCGGCTCGTTCCAGCGCCTTCCGCATGACGTCCCCTCGCTATGACGTCCCCTCACTCGCCGCCCGGCGCGGCCGTGGCTCCGAGGCTGGGCGACCGGCCCCGGCCCCGCACCCCGGGCGGGCCGGCCCGGTTGGCGGGTCACGCGTTTCCGGAGTCGGCCGGGGCCTCCCAGGCGTGGGCGGGGCTGATACAGAAGGGCTGGCCGGAGGGGTCGAGCAGGACGGTCCAGTGGGAACCGCCGGGCTGGTGGCCGGGCTTGGCGGCGCCCAGTTCCAGCAGGCGCCGCTCCCCCGCCGCCACGTCCTCGTACTGGAGGTCGAGGTGGAACGGGAGCTCGGCGGCGGGCCAGCTCGGCGGGGTGAAGTCGCGGGCGGTGTAGAAGACATACGTCGTGGTGCCGTCGGTGACCAGGAAGGCCTGCGCTTCGCCGCCCTCCTCGGAGGGGAACTCCTGGGCGATCCGCCAGCCGAGGGCGGCGGCGTAGAACTCGGCGAGTGCCCGGCCGTCGTGGGCCCAGAAGGCGTACGAGGCAACGGTGGCGGTGGGCTTGGCGGGGGCGTGGGTGGTCATGGTGTTCACCTTTTTCCGGTGGCGAGCCTGCGTTCGAGGGGGGTGCGGTAGCAGGGGGTGACGCGGGTGGTGCCGAGGAAGCGCGTCAGTCGTGCGATCTCGGTGTCGACGGCGGAACGGGCGTGGTGGCCGGGGTCGGTGAGGAGGTGGTGGCTGATGTGGCCATCCTCGCGCTGGGCCCAGGCGCCGATGATGCGGCCGTTCCACCAGATGGTGGGGCCGATGTTGCCGTTGCGGTCGAAGAGCGCGCCGGTGTGGCCGGGGTCGAGGTACCAGTCCCGGTGGCGCCAGCCCATGGCCGTGGGGTCGAGGCCCGGCAGCAGGGCCGCCCAGGGCTCGGCGGCGGAGGCCGGAACCGAGTTGCCGAGGGCGTCGAGGCCGTCGAGGTCCTCGGGCAGGAGGTGGCCGGTGCCCTCGTCGAGTTCCACGGTCACGGCGCCGGTGGCGGCGATGGCCTTGCGGGTGTCGGTCAGGGTCCAGCCGGTCCACCACTTCACGTCGTTGGCGGTGACGGGGCCGAAGGCCCGGAGGTAGTGGCGGGCGAGGGCGGCCCTGGCCGTACTGGCGGGTACGTCCGGCAGGGGTTCGGCGCGGGTCCAGCGGAACTGGGCGGAGGTCCACGATCCGGCGGGCCGGGCACGGCGGACGCGGCCTTCGGCGGCGAGGGCGCCGAGGAGCGGGGCGGTGGCCCGCTGGCGGGACTCGTACGGCTTGCCGGGGAAGGTGACGATCTGCTCGCACAGGTCGGGCACGTCGGCAGCGAGCTGGGCGGCGGTGGCCTCGCCCCGTGCGGCCAGGGCGGCGAGCGTGGCGTGCTCGACCGCGGCGTAGCGGCGTTCGTCCCAGCCGAGCGCTTCGCGCAGCCGCTTCATGGCGTCGCCCCGGTTGCGGTGGGCGTCCTTGACGGTCGCGGCGCGGACCGCGGGGGCGATGGCGTGGGGGACGACGAACACGGTGCGGCGCATGCAGCGTATTCGGGCCAGTGCCGGGGTGTCGTAGAGGGCCCGGTCGATGGCGGCGGCGGTGGGGGTGCGCATACGGGCGGCGGCGGTGAGGAAGACGGTGGCGGGGTCGGTGGCGTGCAGGCCGATCAGGGCGTCGGCCACCTCCTCGGCCGTGGTCACCCGGGCCGACGGCGCCAGGAGGTGGCGCCGGGCCAGGCGTGCGCGGCGCTCGGCCGCGGTGACGCGGCGCGAGGTCGTGGTCATGATCGGGCTCCGGGACGGGGGGGATGCTGTGGCTCGGCCGGGTGTGGGGGGGGCGACGGGGGGCCGGGTGCTTCAGCGTTCAGCGGACGACGGGGGACGGTCGGTCACCACTCGCGCTTCTGGTTGACGCCGATGACATAGCCGTCACGGTCGGTGAAGTAAAGGATCTTCTGCCCCTGGTGGTCCACCTCCTTGATGACGTCGACCAGGGGGCGGAGCTTCTCGGTGTAGGAGTCGAAGTCGTCCACAGCCAGGTAGAACATGCCGAACGCGCCGACGGAGGTGTCCTTGAGGACCGGCAGCCAGCTCCGCAGGTGCTCGTCGCGGAAGACCATCAGCGCGAACTCGTCGCCGAACATCAGGATGCGGATGTCGTCGTTCGGGTCGTCGCCGCCGGGCAGCGCGGTGAAGCCGATCTTCTCGTAGAAGTCGCAGGAAGCCTGTGTATCGGACACACCCAGGCACGGGGCGATGGCGGGAGTCCTCATGGCGGATCACTCCTTGGGAGAGGGGGAGCACAGCGGGGAACGGGCGTCTGGACGATCCCGCCCCGCGAGCAGTACATAAGTACTGTAAGCGTGGTCGCGGCGATGCGCAATACGGACATCTTGAGTAGTTCGACAAGCGCATCAGGCCATTAAGGTCTGCGGTCGCTCCTGTACGGTACACATGTACCTTTCCGCGGGTTCGTATATCCATCGCCAGAGCTCCCCTCGGCGCGGACGGCACGGCGGCGGTCAGTCGCAGGTGTCGAGCATCGCGATCAGCTTGTCCTTCTCGGACTGGGTGACGCTCAGCCCGTACAGGCTCTTCACGTGCCCCCAGGCCCGGGAGTAGCCGCACCAGAAGTCCCCGTTCGGCGGTGCCCACTGGTCCGGGGACTTGTCGCCCTTGGCTCGGTTGGAGGACGCGGAGACGGCGAACAGCTGTGGGTGGTCCAGATCGTTCGCGAACTGCTTCCGCTTGTCGTTGGTCCAGGTGTCCGCACCGCTCCGCCATGCGTTGGCCAGCGGCACCATGTGGTCGATGTCCACCTTCGACGCCGAGTCCAGGCTCTTGTCGTCGTACGCGCTGTACCAGGTGCCGGAGACGGCCCGGCACATCGAGTCCTGGGTGACGCCCGTGCCGTCCCTCGACAGGACCACCTCACGGGTGTCGCACTCGCCGTACTGCTTGATCCAGTGGGGGAACTTCGCCCGCGAGTAGCCGTTCATCGAGTGCGGCGCCTCCACCTTGAGGCCGTCCAGCTCCGCCCGGACGGTGTCCACCTCCGGGGGCTCCGGAGGCACCCGGTGCGGGACGACGGGCGGTGGGGCGGAGGCCGCCGGCGCCACGCCGACCGGGACCAGGGCGAGGGTCGTCCCCAGGACTACGGCGGCCGCGCGCCGCCAGGCACGAGATGTGATCATGCGTCAACAAGTAGTGGCCACCCATGTGTTCACCGCCGCATTCGCCCGTACGAGGGCGAGCTCGTCACGGTTCGGCTCCCATGGCGTGCAGGAACGTGCGGAATTTGGCGGCGGTCTCCGCCGTCTCGGCGTCGGGCGTGGAGTCCGCGACGATCCCCGCGCCCGCGTACAGCCGCAGGTGCCGCCCGTCGGCCTCCGCGCACCGGAGGGTGACGACCCACTCGCCGTCCCCCCGCGCGTCGCCCCAGCCGACGATCCCGGCGTAGTGGCCGCGGTCGAAGGGCTCCAGTTCACCGATCAGCTCACGGGCGGGGGCGGTCGGGGCTCCGCACACGGCGGGGGTCGGATGCAGGGCGCACGCCAGCTCCAGAGCGGACGGGACGGGTTCGGTCAGTTCCCCGGTCGCGGTGGTGGACAGGTGCCACATCGTGGCGGTACGGGCCAGGGCGGGGCGGGCGGGTACGTCCAGCCGGGTGCAGCGGGGGGCCAGGGTCTCGCGTACGGCGTCCACGACGACGGCGTGTTCCGCGAGGTCCTTGGCCGATCGCAGGAGTGCGGCGGCGCGTGCGGCGTCCTCGGCGGGGTCGGTGCCGCGGGGTGCCGATCCGGCGAGCGGGTTGGCGGTGACGCGGGTGCCGTGCCGGGAGACGAGCAGTTCGGGGCTGGCGCCCAGGAGGACGCGGCCAGGGCCGGTGGGCATGGCGAAGGTGTATCCGCCGGGGTCGCGGCGGGCGAGGCGCCGGAGCAGCGTGGGTATGTCGGGGGCGTCGTCCGAGGTGAGTTCGAGGGTGCGGGCGAGGACGACCTTGCGGAGTCGCCCGGCGCGGATGCGGTGGACCGCCTCGGCCACGGAGGCGGCGTAGGCGTGGGCCGTGGGTATCTCGCGCAGCCGCCAGCGGGCGGGTGCGGGGCGTGGCGCGGGCAGGGCGATCAGCGGGTCGTCGCGCAGCGGTGGCGCCCAGCGCACGGTCCGCGGGACGGCGAGCGCGGCGGGTGCCGTCGGGTCGAAGGGGATCGTGCCCACGACGATCGCGGGAGGGTGGCCGCGCCGGGTCCGTGCGGCGAGCGCTTCGGCGACACGTGGCGCCAACGGGCCTTCTCCGTGCGGTACTTCGGCGGCCGTGCCATGTGCGAGGAGGGTGCGTCCGGGCGAGGCGAAGAAGCGGGCGTCGGCGGTGCGGTAGGCGTCGAGCAGGGTGGTGGCCGTGCCGCCGGGGCGGGGTGCCGGCGGCTCGCCGGTACGCCGGTGGGGTGCCATAGGGGCTCCTGGTCGGCGGGCGTCCGGTACGGGACGGCGGCGGACGAGAGCTTGTGTGTCGTCCCGGAGGCGGACCCGGTCTCATGGCATGTCGTTTCGGCGGAAGCATGTCGGCCTGACGAACCGACGAACCGACGGTACCCGCCGGCGCATCGGACCGGCGCATGCGTTACCGGCCACTTCGAGCGGTCCACCGCGCCTCTCGGCGGGGGCCGTCGGCCGGTCGGGGTCATGGCTTTACCAGGACCTTCAGTGCCTGGCGCCGGTCCATCGCCCGGTAGCCGTCGGGCACTTCGGCCAGGCCGACGGTGCGGTCGAAGACGCGGCCCGGTCGCGCCTTGCCCTCCAGCACGTCGGGCAGGAGCTCGTCGATGTAGGCGCGCACCGGGGCGGGTCCGCCGGTGAGGGTGATGTTCGGGCCGAAGAGGGTGGTGAAGCCGACCGGGGCCTCCTCGTACTGGGGCATGCCGACGCGGCTGATGACGCCGCCCGGACGGACCGCGCCGTCGCCGATCACCGTCACCGTGGTGCGCGGGTTCACCCGGGCCCGTTTGGCGGCGTGGTAGCCGGTGCCGTACACGTCGGACAGGGTCAGCAGCGACGGCAGCAGCTCGGAGTCCTCGGTGACGGGCAGCTTGACGAGCGTGCCCTCGGCGAGCGGGACACGGACCGCCTCGGCCTGCCCGCCGCCGGTGCCGCCCATGTCCCAGAAGCCGCCGTTGCGGCAGGAGGTCTGCAGGCCCTCGCGGCAGAAGCCGCAGGTGTTGTCCGCCCACGCGAAGGGGGCCACGGCCAGGTCGCCGCGCTTGAGGCCGGACACGTCGGAGCCGACGTCCTCGACGATGCCGAGGAACTCGTGCCCCATCGGCGCGGGTTCTTCGGAGGCGGGCATGGTGTGGTACGGGTGCAGGTCGCTGCCGCAGATGCAGGCGCGGACGATGGCGTCGGTGGGCTGTTCGAGCACCGGGTCGGGCGCGTCCTCCACGCGCACGTCGCCGGCGCCGTACATGAACGTTGCTCGCATGAGTGAACCTTCGGGACGGTCAGGTGCGCGGGTAGTGGTATGCGGTGCCATTCGCCGGGCGGGGTGCGGATCGTGTCGCCGGGGCGCATGACGAGGATCTCGCCGCCCCGGTGCCCTCGGTCACGCGCAGGGTCCGAGCTTGGGGAACATCGGTACAGCCATTAACGCCAAGCACTTGATCATGGTCGTGAGCTGAGCGTTGTGGCGTCCGGGCGGGGTCGGGGGACGTCGGCGTTCTGGAGTGCGGCGAAGTCGGTGCGGGCCGCCTCGATGGCTTCGGGGTACGCCTGGGTCTTCTCGCGTTCGGCGAGGGCCCGGTAGATGCTGGCGACGCTCGGGCTGAGACCTTTGCGTTTTCCGGTGGGGATCATCAGGTCGGGATCTGCTCGACGGACTCGCCGCCCGCGCGGCGCCGCAGCACGGTGTGCAGCATGTCGTCGGTGATGACCGGCGGCCGGCCGCCGTGCTTGCCCTTGCGGGCCGCGATGTCGAGGCCCTCCAGCGTCGATTCGCGGATGTTCTCCCGCTCGGTCTACGCCATCGCGGCGAAGAACGCGA
Source organism: Streptomyces sp. NPDC002537 (assembly GCF_053594975.1). Lineage (NCBI taxonomy): Bacteria > Bacillati > Actinomycetota > Actinomycetes > Kitasatosporales > Streptomycetaceae > Streptomyces > Streptomyces sp. NPDC002537. The sequence continues at coordinate 95,984 of NZ_JBSFWT010000013.1, read as the reverse complement.
ACAGCAGCGGCGCCGCGCCGATGGCGGTCGTAGCGGGGCCCGGCGAGCATCTCCAGGATCAGGCCGTGGGCGGTGAGATGGTCGGCGAGCACCGTGAGTTCGGCGGCGCCGCGGCCTCATCGGAAGCGACCATCGGGAGGGTGGTCAGACTGGGTGGTGATCGGGGACGGCGTTGAGCTCGATGCCGTGCTCCAGCAGGGCCTTCATCGCGCAGAGCGCGGTGGTGAAGCCGCCGACGGTGTCGTTCACCCAGCGGACGGTGTCGTCGCCCGAGCCCTGGAAGCCGGTCTCGGTGGCCTCGACGAAGGTGACCTGTACCGTGTGCGGGGTGAACTTCAGCTCTACCGTGGTGGGTTGCTCGTAGTTGCCCCACTCGAACCGGATCAGGCGTCCCTCCTGCACTTCCTGGACGCGGATGTCGGCCGATGCCCCGTAGGTCTCCCACTCCCAGCGCAACTCGGCCCCCGTCACCATGGGACCGCTGCTCTTGCTGTACCAGAACCGGGACGTGACGGCCGGATCGGCGAAGGCCCGGAACGCCTCTGCTGCGGGCCTGCGTACCAGCATGCAGGCGTATGCGGCAGGGGCGTGTGTGAGGTGTCGCTTCTCCATAGGCATGATCATGCTCCTCTCTGCGGGGTCACGCCGGTCGGCGTGATCCGTTACGGCTCGTCTGGTCGGCTTGCGCGTCCCGCTCAGCTGCCTCGGCGATGTGCTTGATGTGTGCCAGGCGCCGGTCCCAGTCGGCGGCGAGCGAGGCCATCCACCGCGCCGTCGCGTCGAGCGCCGCCGGCCGCACCGTGTAGCGCACCTCGCGCCCGACGCGGCCGCCGGTCACCAGCCCGGCGGCGTCCAGGACGGCGAGGTGTTTGACCACGGCCTGACGCGAGACGGGAAGGTGTTCGGCGAGCGTCGTCGCGGTGGCCTCGCCCTGCGCGGCGAGCAGTTCGAGCAGCCGGCGTCGGGTCGGGTCGGCCAGCGCGGCGAGGACGGTGTCGACCGCCTCGGCGCCGCCACGGGGTTCGCCGCTCACGCGGAGGGCTGTTCGGCGCGCGTCTTGAGCGCGTCGAGTTCCTGGTGCCAGCCGCCGGTGTTGTCCTTGACCGCCCTGCCGCGCAGCTCCTCGGACCCGGCCAGTGCCGCGAAGCCGCTCTCGACCACGCGTAGCCGTGTCCTGCCGTCTTCCGGTGTCAGCGTGAACTCCACGAGGGTGCTGTTGTCCTCCCGCAGTTCTTCTCCCGGGAATGCACTGGCCCAGCGGTAGGCCAGGTAGGTCGGCGGTTCGACCTTCTCCACGCGCACCGGGAAGTCGCCGTACTCCGGGTGCTTCGCCACCATCTCCTCGCCTTCCCTGGCCACCGTGCCGGGCAGGCTCGCCTTGTCGGCCACCCAGAAACCAGGCTCGGCCACCAGCGACCAGACCCGCTCCAGGGACGCCTCGATCAGGGTCTCGCGCTCGATCCGGTCCTCGCTCATGAGGGGACTCCTTTCACCGCCACCATTGGATGCAACTCCAGAGTTGCATGTCATGTCGCCGGGTGCAACCTGCGGGTTGCATCCAGATCGGGTCCTCTGCCCCGCTGTCAACCGAGCTTGGGGCATCGGTACAGCGGTTGGCGCCGAGAACGATCATGGCCCCTGGGCGGCGGTCTCCGCGTTCGGGTGAAGCTGGGTCTGGAGTCGCTGGCGGAGGTCGGCTTCGTCGGCTGCCAGCGGGTCGTCAGGGCGTCGGATACGAACCCGGCGGGGGCGAGGATGCCGTCGACGCCCTGGAGGTCGGCGAAGTCGGTGTGCGCCTGAGCGACGGCCTCGGGGTACGCCTTGGTCTTCTCGTGCTCGGCGAGCGCGCGGTAGATGCTCGCGACGCTGGGGGCCTGGCCCTTGCGCTTGCCGGTGGGGATGATCAGGTCGGGTTGAATCTGCTCGACCGATTCACCGTTCGCCCGGCGCCGGAGCACGGTGTGCAGCATGTCGTCGGTGATGACGGGCGGTCGTCCGCCGTGCTTGCCCTTGCGGGCCGCCGCGTCGAGCCCTTCGAGGGTCGACTCCCGGATGTTCTCCCGCTCGGTCTCCGCCATTATCTCAAGCCTTCTGGCGCCTGTCCCCGATGTTCAGCAAGGCTGCCGGAAGCCCTGTGATCTGAGGTTGTGACGTGGTTATCTCCCGCTTCATCCATGACGTTGATGAAGGGGAGGCGCCATGCTCGTACAGCGTGTCGCGTTGCCGGCAGTGCGGGTGGACTCGTGGACGGTGCTGGGGGGCGACGACGTCCCGGTGGAGCCGATCGAGCGCTACCTGGCCTATCTGACGGACGTCGACAGGTCGCCGAACACTGTCAGGGCGTACGCCTACGACCTCAAGGACTACTGGACGTTCCTGGCCCACCGGGGACTGGACTGGCGTGAGGTCCGCCTGGAGGACCTGGGTGAGTACGTCGTCTGGCTGCAGTTGCCGCCATCGGGCCGCAGGGGGCAGATCGCGGTGCTGCCCTCGGTGGAACCGCACGTCAGCGCGTCCACGGTCAATCGCAAGCTGTCGGCGCTGTCCGCGTTCTACGCCCACCAGTTGCGCCACGGTGTCGATGTCGGCGATCTCCTGACGACCCTGCAGCCGCCCGGTCGCCGGGGCGGTTGGAAGCCGTTCCTGCACCACATCAGCCCCGGCCGGCTCCAGCCGCGGCGGACGATCGCGCTGAAGGTCCCGAAGAAGCTGCCGCGCGTGCTGACGACGGCGGAGATGCAGGCCATCCTGGACGCCTGCGATCACCTGCGTGACCGCTTCCTGTTCGCCCTGCTCCACGAAACCGGGATGCGCATCGGTGAAGCCCTCGGCCTGCGGCATGCCGACATCGCCGCGGCCGAGCGGGAAGTCACGGTCGTGCCCCGAAGCAACGCCAACCGGGCCAGGTCGAAGTCGCGCGAGCAGAGGTCCATCCCGGTCAGCGCCGAGCTGTTGCGGCTGTGGAGCGACTACCTGCACGCCGAGTACGGAGATCTCGACAGCGACTACGTGTTCGTGAACCTCTTCGCCGAGCCGCGCGGACAGGCCCTGTCCTATCCGGCCGTCTACGACCTCGTGCTCCGACTGCGACGCCGCACCGGCATTGCCTTCGACCCTCACTGGTGCCGGCACACCGCGGCCACCCGGGCATTGCGTGACGGGGTCCCGATCGAGGTCGTCTCCAAGCTGCTCGGACATTCCTCGGTCACCACGACTTCGGCGGTCTACGGGCATCTGACCGTCGAGGACGCCCGCAGCGTCCTGGAAAAGGCCGGCTGGTTCCGCGGAACGGAGGTGCAGTGGTGACCACCGTCCCAAGTTCCCATGATGGCCGTCCGCTTCGGCCTGTGGGTCTGCTGGAGAAGCTGATGGCCTCGATCCGCCCTGAGTTCCGTCAGGAGGACCTGGTGTTCGATCCGCGGCACCCGGTCTTCGGCGGCCCAGCCTGTGCTATCGGCGGATGTGACCGCCCGGCCCGCAGCAACCGCATGTGCTGGGGGCATTCCGTCCGTTGGGCTCACGCGGGCAGGCCCGATCTCGACACGTTCATCGTGACCACACCGCCCGGATGGGTCGGACACCAGCCGCTGGCCGCCTGCGCGGTCGGCGGCTGTCACTACGGCCTCGACAGCAACGGTCTGTGCCAGCGGCACTGGCGTCAATGGAAACGGTCCGCGAGTACAGAGATGGAGGCATGGCAGAGCTCCACAGCGCCCTTGCCGCCCCCGTCGCCGCTGCCCACGGTCTGCCGGATCGGCTACTGCGAATTGTGGGTGAGGGGAACCTCGGTGTTCTGCACCGGCCATGACGGCCGCTGGGTTGCGCGCGGACGGCCCGATGTCGAGGATTTCGCCGCCTCCTACGAGGAGATCGGGCCCGGCGGGTCCGAGCACATCGACCTGCGCCGGCTGCCCGTTCAACTACGGCTGGAGGTGCAGTACGCGCTGCAGTGCCGCCACGACGAAGCCACCAAGAAGATCAGGCCCGCATGGGCCCAACGCCTGGTCAACGCACTCGCCGATGCCGGGGGCAGGTCTCTTCTCGACCAGCCGGAAGAGTTCTGGAAGACCTTCCGCGGGCCGAGCGGCAACTGGGCCACTGGCTGGGGCACCTTCCTCCTCGGCGCTCGTCGACGCGTCGAGGAACTCGCCCACGGCCGCGGTTGGGACGCCGAATACCCCCGCGCCGTCTGGCGACTGCGCAATCTCGGCATCGTCCACACGCACACGTCGACCATCACCTTCGAGAAGATCACCCAGCCCTGGCTACGGGAGCTGACCAAGCGCTGGGCACGCTGGCGGCTATCCGGCGGTATCAGCGCCAGCACCGTACGCGCAGGAGTCCGCATGGTGGCCCGCTTCGCCGCCTTCCTCCCGGCCGAGGTGACCGGACTGGCCCAGGTCGACCGCGCCCTGCTGGAGCACTACCTGGCCGATCTCCAGGCCGCGATGGGCGGCCGCAGCACACTCAACGCGCACATCAGCAACCTGAACACCTTCCTGCGCACGATCCGGGTGCACCGCTGGGACGAGACATTGCCGGGCAACGCGGCCTTCGTCCCCGAGGACTACCCCACGCCGCCGCCCCTGCTGCCCCGGGCCGTGGCCGAACATGTCATGGCCCAGCTGGAAAACCCCGCCAACCTCGCCCGCTGGCAGGACCCCGCACGACGGCTGATCACACTCGTCCTCATGCGCTGTGGCCTGCGCGTCACCGACGCCATCAACCTGCCGCTCGACCCCGTCGTCCATGACGCCGAAGGCGCCCCCTACCTGCGCTACTTCAACCACAAGATGAAGCGCGAGGCGCTGGTGCCCATCGACGAAGAACTCGAACAGCAGCTCCGTGACCACCAGCGCCGCATCCTGGACGAGCGGCCCGAGGGGGTGTCAGTCCTCTTTCCCCGCGCCGACGCGAACCTCCGCGGCGACAGACCGATCAGCACCTCCGGCTACCGGATCTCACTGGCCGCGTGGCTCCAACAGTGCTCGACCCGCGATGAGTTGGGCCGACCGGCGCACATCACCCCGCATCAGTTCCGTCACACCCTGGGCACCAGGCTGATCAACAAGGACGTCCCGCAGGAGGTCGTCCGCCAGATCCTTGATCACACCTCGGCCCAGATGACCGCCCATTACGCCCGGCTGTCGGACACCACCGTCCGCCGGCACTGGGAGAAGGCCCGCAAGGTCAACGCCCAGGGCGAGACCGTCTCCCTGGACCCAGCAGGCCCGCTCGCCGAGGCGGCCTGGGCCAAACAGAGACTCTCCCGGGCCACGCAGGCCCTGCCCAACGGCTACTGCGGACTGCCGGTGGTGCAGTCCTGTCCGCACGCCAACTCGTGTCTGACCTGCCCGGTGTTCATCACCACCGCCGAGTTTCTGCCCCAGCACCGTGAACAGCGCCAGCAGACCCTGCAGATCATCTCGGCGGCCGAAGCCCGCGGGCAGAAGCGGCTCGTGGAGATGAACCGGCAGGTCGCCGACAACCTGGAGAAGATCATCACGTCGCTCGAAGACGACGGCCAGGCAGACACCGGTGAGGCGGCCGCCGATGCCTCCTGAGCCCGACACCGCACCGCTCGCTATTGCCGCCCGCAAGCGGCACGAACTGACACGCGCCAAGGCCATCCAGGCCCTGCGCGAACTCGACCGCACAGGAACCCCTGTGTCCTTCGAGGGCGTCGCCCGGCGCGCAGGCATCTCACGTTCCTGGCTCTATGGCCAGCCTGACATCCGAGCCGAGATCGAACGGCTCCGCGACGCGACTCGGCGTTCCCTCTCACCACCGATTCCCGCAGCTGAGCGCTCCTCCGATGCCTCGCTGCACGCACGCCTGGAGGCGGCCCTGGAACGGAACCGACAACTGACGGAAGAGAATCAGCGTCTGCGTCGGCAGCTCGCTCACGCGCTCGGTGACCAGCGGGCATCCGCACGCACAGGACCCGAACCCAGTGCACCGCGTCGCTCTTCAGTAACGATCGGCCCGTGCTGACCAGCCCTCGAAGACGTTACGCGGCCAGGTCGAAGACAGTGTCCTTGACCTGGCCGCCCAGGTCACAGCCCTGCTTGATCGGCGAGCTTGAGATAACGGCCATCGCCGCGAAGAACGCGAACAGCAGGCGTCCGGGGCCGCTCGGGTCGCACATCCCGGGCAGGGGTCCGGCGAGCATCTCCAGGATCAGGCCGTGGGCGGTGAGGTGGTCGGCGAGTGCGGTGAGTTCGGCGGCGTCGCGGCCGAGGCGCTTCATCTCGTAGACGGTGAAGATGACGCGGCAGTGCGGGGCGTGGGCCTTGATCTGGCGGGCCAGCGCGAGCGCGGCCTCGAACTGCGGGCGTACGCGTACGCGGGTGCTGATCTTCTCGGAGAACACCTTGTCGCGCGGGATGCCGTGCTTGGCGAGGGCGTCCAGCTGCGACTGGAGTTCCTGGGTGACCGTCGAGCACCGTGCGTACCCGATGCGGATGTCAGCGGTCGGGGTGTCCGGCGCGAGAGCGAGCGGGACCGGGGTGCCGGGGCGCCACGGCTGGCCGGGCCCGCGGTCGGCGGGGGTCGGCACCCGCAGGAGCTTGGCGAGCCGGGGCACCTTGATGAAGCGGCCGGTGTGGTAGGTGCTGGCGACCGCGCCGGAACGCGAGCGGCACGGCGAGCCGGGCTCGGCCCGGCAGCGCGGGCAGGGGTGGCGCTCGACGTCGTCCGCGTCGCTCGGGGAAGCCTCTTGAGGGGCCGTCATGCCCACGGATGCTGTCACAAACGATTCCCAGAAGTGCCCCGAACTCATTTTCGAGTGAGAACGAGTTTTGCGAACCGGACCGCCGGTTCGCGATCGCCGGAGCACCGTCTTTGATCTTGCTCGGGCAAAGGACCGTTTGTGAGAAATTTGGGTTGCGATTCTCGCCCGCCTAAGTGTTACTTTGATCTGCTTTGCTCCGACCGGAAGGAAAGCAGATGGACGTCCCCTCCCTGCACAGCCAGTTCCTCAGCGACGTACTGCCCCGGATCCAAAAGGATGCGCGTGTGGCCGGTGTGGCGATCACCGGGTCGTTCGTGGGTGGCCGCCCCGATGTCTACTCGGATGTGGACCTGATCCTGGCCATCGATGACGAGGCGTACGAGGCGGTCATGCGGGAGCGGCTCGTACTGATCAGTTCCTGGGCTTCCCTGGTAGCCGGGTTCACCGGGGAGCATGTCGGCGAGCCGCGTGTGATCATCACGCTCGTCGGGCCGCCTCTCCTGCACGTGGACTTCAAGTTCGTGCGGGCTTCCGATTTTGCCGAGCGGATCGAGGACCCGGAGATCCTGTGGGACCGCGACGGCCGGCTGACGGGTGCCCTCGCCCAGCAGCCGCCGGCCAATCCGGCGTTCGACCTCCAGTGGATCGAGGACCGGTTCTGGGTCTGGGTGCACTACGGCGCGACGAAGCTCGGCCGCGGGGAGCTGTTCGAGACCATCGGCTTCCTCGCCTACCTGCGTGACAGCGTGCTCGGCCCACTGGCCGCCCGACGGGTGGGTGCGCCTTCCCGCGGTGTGCGCCACTTGGAGTCCATCGCGCCCGACGAGGCACGCGACCTTCAGGCGACGCTGTGCGGCTACGACCGCCACGAGGCCGGACGGGCGCTCCTCGCCACTGTAGATCTCTACCGCCGATGGTCCGATGCTGACGCAGCGGTCGTTGAACGGCACCGCAATGCCGAGAAGCTCGCCGTGCAGTACCTCCACGACGTCATCGATCACGGCCGCTGACCTGGCAGCGGGCACCACCTCCACCAGAGCACGACCGACGTGCAGTGGCTCGCAACTTCGTTCCTCCTGACCGGAACGGAGGCAGCTCACGCAGGCTGAGCTGCCCGGCGGTTCAGTCCTCGGCGACGTCCTCATCGCTGATCTCGTGGCCCTCGGCGCGCAGCTGGGCGACCGCGGCGTCGATCGCCCGCTGCCTGCGCGAGGACTCGCCCTTCCGTGGTCCCGCGTGCACTGGCGACGACGGCCCGCGCCCTCGGGGTTCATGACGTAGTCGACCGGCCGACGGCGTCGGGCACGCGGTGATCCGGGCGGTGATCCGGGCCCCGGCGAATCCCCCGCCACTTTTGAGTCGATCGCAGGGGCGAACGAGAACCGACCTCGCGGAGAGCGGTCGAGCGGTTGCTGCTGCACATGCGGCCCCTCCCTCGCGGCACCGTTCCGCGGTCGCTCCGCGTACGTGACCGAAAGCGGACACGGCACGTCGTGCGCAACCCAAGTCTCTGCAAAGGTCTTGGCGTTTCGTCGACTTGCCGATCACGGAGGTTCGTCTTGAGGGACACCGTCCTTGCCCGCATACGCGGGACCCTGGCCATATGCGCGACCGGGGTCGTCAGCGCCGGGCTGTTGTGGGGAGGTGTGGGGCCGGCACAGGCCGCGGGGCACGAGGCACCGCTGATCGACGCCGGTTCCCCCGCCGGTCAGAAGTTCCGTGCCACCGGGCGGCTCGTCGGGGGCGGCGGCACGACGTGCACGGCGACGCTCGTCCACGCCACGGGCAGGCCCGATCCGAACGCGAAGGCGCTCGTCCTGAGCAACGGGCACTGCGTCAGCGACTCCATGGGGACCGACGACGTCATCGTCGACGAGGCCGCGCCCGAGGGCTTCACGTTCACCCCCGCGTACTTCCACGACAACACCGCGGAGCACAGGACGTTCGCGGTGGAGCGCGTCGCGTACGCCACCATGAAGGACATCGACGTCTCGGTGCTCCGGCTGTCGGCCACCTACGGCGAGCTGGCCAAGCTGAACATCGTTCCCCGGACACTGGCCGCCGAACCGCCCCGGCCGGGCACGGCTCTTCAGGCCGCGCACGCGCCGACGGACGGCGTCGAGCCGGGCGAGCAGTTCCTGCGCCTGTCCCGCTGTGCGGTCACGGGCTCCTCGGTGGCCCTGCACGAGAGCACCTGGCTGTGGAAGGGCTTCACCCGCACCGACTGCCTCGGCATCAGCGGCGGTTCCTCGGGCGGCGCCGTCACCACCGCGGACGGCAACCGGCTCGTGAGCCTGCTCAACACCGTGTCCACCCCCGGCTACCTCGGCTGCGGCCTGGGCCGCCCCTGCGAGGGCAGCGCGTCGGGGCTGGTGATCCCCAAGGACGACACCGTCTACGCGACGCCCGTGGACGCGGTCGCCTCCTGCCTGGACGCCACCGGCCTGAAGCCGCACAAGCCGGGCTGCCGCCTGGACCTCGGCGAGCAGGTCACGGTCGCCTCGTCCGGACAGCAGACGCAGAGCGAGACGGCGAACGGCCCCGCCCGCTGGGACGCGCACATCACCCCCGACAAGCGGCAGCGGCACACGTACGTCGCCGTCAAGAGCGGCCCGTTCGGCGCCGTCGACTGCACCCGGCCCGAGGGCTACGGCACGCCGCGGCCGCTGGCCGCCGCGGGAGTGGACCACGACGGGCTCCTGCCGAAGAAGGACAACCTGTACATCCTGTGCGCGGTCGGCGGGCCGGACGCCTCCCTGCACGGCGCCGCCTGGGCGAAGTCCCTCGCGCACCCCTCATACGCGTACGCCCGCGTCGACAACACCCCGCCGACCGTGGCCGCTTCGATCGACGCGCAGAAGTTCGGCGAGGGAGCGGACGCCGCCTACTGGGTGCGCCCCGTGTACAAGCCGTGGGAGATCACCGGGTACAAGGTCAAGTACGGGCCGGAGGCGACCACGAACTGCGCCGATCCGGAGGGTTACCGGTACTTCCTGGGCATCCCCGCGTCCCTGAAGGTCTCCGAGGGCCCGTGGACGTACTGCGCCATCGGCTACGACAACGCCGACAACCCCACGCCGCCCGTCTCGCGCACCCTCTCGTAGCTCCCTGGGGCCAGTGGTCCAGTAGACCCGGTGGGTTCAGTGGGCCGTCCATCCGCCGTCCATGGTCAGTGTGGTGCCGGTGACGGACGCGGCGTACGGCCCGCAGAGGTAGGCGACGGCCTCGGCGACCTCCTCCGGTTCGACGAGCCGCTTGAGCGCCGAATCCGCGAGGAGGACCTCGGAGAGGACGCGGTCCTCCGGGATGCCGTGCGCCGCGGCCTGGTCGGCCAGTTGCTTCTCGACGAGCGGGGTGCGCACATAGCCGGGGCTCACGCAGTTGGACGTGACCCCGTGCGGCGCCCCTTCGAGGGCGGCGACCTTGGACAGCCCTTCGAGGCCGTGTTTGGCGGTGACGTAGGCCGACTTGTAGGCGGAGGCGCGCAGTCCGTGCACGGAGCTGATGTTGACGACGCGGCCCCAGCCCTGCGCGTACATGTGCGGCAGGGCTCCCCGCAGCAGCCGGAACGGGGCCTCCAGCATGACGGTGAGGACCGTGCGGAAGGCGTCGGGCGGGAACTCCGTGATGGGGCGGACGAGTTGTATCCCGGCGTTGTTGACGAGGATGTCGGCGCCCGGCGCGGCCCGTTCGGCGCCGTCGAGATCGGTGAGGTCGAGCACCACGTCCTCGACCGTGCCGGGCAGGTGCCCGGCACGGTCGCGCAAGGCCGCGAGCCCGGCGGCATCCCGGTCGAGCGCCCGGACGTGCGCCCCGGCGGCGGCGAGCCGCAGGGCGCACGCCGCCCCGATGCCGCTCGCCGCGCCGGTGACGAGGGCGACACGGCCGCGCAGGGCGGGGGCGCCGGAGGTGGTCTGGGGTGCGGTCCCGCTCTCGGTCTCGGTCATGCGGTGCACCCTACGCAGGAGCCCGCGCCCGTCCAACGGCCTGCGGGATCAAGGGCGAACCGTTACGCCTTGGCGTCCGCGTAGCACTCCACGACCGCTGTGGTGAACGGGAAGCGGACAGGGGTGTCGCCGAAGGCGATGCGGCCGGCGTGGTCGCCGGCGGTGCGGATGACTTCGGCCACGGCGGCGGTCTCCTCCTCGGGGCAGTGGACGATCACTTCGTCGTGCTGAAAGAAAACCAGCTCCGCGCGCATGCCCGCGATCGCCTGGCGGATCGTCGCGAGCACGATCAGTGCCCAGTCGGCGGCGCTGCCCTGGACGACGAAGTTGCGGGTGAAGCGGCCCCGGGCGCGTGCACTCGCGGTGCTGCCGTACGGGACGGGCTCGTCCTGGGGGATGCCCGCCTCGTCGTCGAGGGCGGTCGACGACGGTGGGCAGGTGCGGCCCAGCCAGGTGCGGACGAGGCGGCCCTCCTCGCCCGCGCGGGCCGCGTCGTCCACATAGGCGACGGCGCGGGGGAAGCGGCGGCGCAGGTCGGCCAGGTTCTTCAGGCCGTCGCCGGAGGTCTGGCCGTAGATGGCGCCGAGCAGGGCGAGTTTGGCCCGGTCGCGGTCGCCGGAGAAGGCGCGCGCGGCCAGGTCCGCGTAGAGGTCGCGGCCGCTGCCCGCGACGTCCATCAGTCCGGGGTCGCGGGAGACGGCGGCGAGCACGCGGGGTTCGATCTGGTCGGCGTCGGCGACGACGAGCCGCCATCCCGGGTCCGCGACGACCGCCCGCCGGACGACCTTGGGGATCTGGAGGGCTCCGCCGCCGTTGGTGGTCCAGCGGCCCGAGACAGCGCCGCCCGGCAGGTATTCGGGGCGGAAGCGGCCGTCGCGCACCCAGGACTGCAGCCAGGTCCAGCCGTGGGCGGTGTGCAGGCGGTAGAGCTTCTTGTACTCCAGCAGGGCGGGGACGGCCGGGTGGTCGAGGCCCCGCAGCTCCCAGGCGCGGGTGGAGGACAGGGCGATGCCCTGGCGGGCGAAGGCCCGGACGATGTCGGCGGGGAGGTCGGGCCGTACGCGCGCGCCGAAGGCCCGCGACACCTCGTCGGCCAGCTCGGCGAGCCGTCGGGTCTCCTGGCCGCCCGGGTAGCGCTCGCCCAGCAGTCCGGTGAGCAGCTCCCGGTGCACGTCGGCGCGCCAGGGCACTCCGGCCTCGCCCATCTCGGCCGCCACGAGCGTCCCGGCCGACTCGGCGGCGGTCAGCAGGCGCATCCTTCCGGGGTGTTCGGTGTCCTTGGTGCGGGCGAGCTGCCCCGCGTAGACGTCCAGCAGCGCCGTCAGTTCGTCCGTCCCCGGTGGCAGGGGCACCGGGCCGGGTTCGAAGAGCGACGGCTGTGCGTCGGCGGTCCGCGCCGGCGGGTCCTCCGGCACCGGGAGTCCGCGCGGTCGTGCCCAGGCCGCGGCGAGTGAGCGCGGCTGGCCGGACTGCCCTTCCTCGTACCCGATGAGCAGTGCCTCGGCCGCTTCCACGTCGTAGCACCGCTCGACGCGGACGCCGGCCCGGAGCAGCCGCCCGTACATCGCCGCCGTGGAGCGCCACACCCACCGCTCGGCTTCCGGGCGCGCCCGGACCGCGTCCGCCGGGCTCCGCTCCACGACGACGGGACCGGCCGGGTGCCCCGTGTCGTCGAGCGGGCACAGCCGGACGCCGCCGTCCTCCGTATCAGCCATTGCCCATCGCACGGTCACGAGTCTCGCACCGGGGTCTGACAATCGCCTCTGACCTGGCCGTTCGGGCCTCGGGCCACGGCAGTGGGCGGCGCGGGCGTCCCATACGTTTCGCGCCATCCCGAGGGGGCGTGAAGTGTGGCCATAAGCGCCAGGGCGTGCGCTTGGAGCGCGAGATCGTCGTGGCGCGCCGGTCGGCAACGGCCCCGGTCATGGGGTGCGCGGCGGGTGCGGCGGGCCGTCGTCGCCGGATCGGAAATCGTCCGTGAACCGGGTGTCCGAAATTCTCCCGGCCGGTGCGGCGGCCGAAATATGCCACTCTCATTGAGACATTGACACCCATTCTCGCCTGCTGTAGAACCGAGAAAGGAAAGCAGCGTACAGGTCATGCATGTGATCGATTATATCGAGCAGATCACCATTGACGACGGGGGCCTGGCGCGAATAGTCCCCCGACGCATCCGCAGAGAGTGCCGCCAATCTTGATCTCTTGATTTCGAGCCGTCTGCCGTGTTTCTGCCGCGGCAGCCTGCATGGCGAGGAAATTCAGCGGACACAGATCAAGAAGGGGGACCTTCTTCCATGACCACCGCTTCCGTTCCATCGGCGCTCACGGACGCCGTCACCAAGGAATCCGTACGGCAACTGCTCGCGAAGTACAGCGAGACGTACGACAGCGCCGACCCGTCCTACTTCGGCCTCTTCGCGAGCGACGCGACCTTCTTCATCCTGTCGTCGCCGACCCGGATCGACAGCCGCGAGGAATTCCAGCGGATGTTCTCCCTCCCCGAGGGCACCACCCGCCGCAGCCAGCTCCTGTCGCCCGAGATCCGCCTCATGGGCGACTCGGCACTCGTCAGCCTGCACTGCCACGTGGTCGTGGGCGAAGTGCAGCAGTACACCCGCGAGACGCTCGTGGTGACCCGGGACTCCCGTGGTGACCTGCGCATCTCTCATCTGCACATCTCGCCGCAGGACATGCCGAGCGTGCCGAAGTCGCCGGCGAAGAACGCCGAGGAGATCTCGGTGATCGAGGAGCGCACGGCCACCGCCGCGGCGACGGTCGGCACTCCGAAGTAACGCGGGCGCAGGAAGCAACGCAAGAGCAGCGCGACGGGCTGCCGCCCGCCGGTTCCGCCGGGGCCCTCGCTCTCGACCGCGAGGGCCCCGGTCGTCAGCCCGGACCGACCCGTGTTCCCCTTTTTGGAGGCGTACGTTGTTGCAGCACCTGGCGCCCTGCACGGACGAATACGCACGCCGACTGCCGCCCAGAACGCGTCCGCTGATCCGCTATCGCCGGGAGGATTTCGGCTGGCTGGCCGCCTTTCCCGACGGCACGGTGGCCCTCTACGACGAATCCGTCGAGCCGCTGCTGCGGGCCGGGGAATCACCGGAGCGGTGCTCCGGCCATTTGATCGAGCGGCTCTCCATGGGGACGGATTTTCATTTCCGGGCGCCCGCCATGGCCTGGCTGGAAATCACCAGGACCTGTAATCTGCGCTGCCCGCACTGCTTTGTCGAGGGCGGCAAGGCGCGCAGTTCCGAATTGTCGACCGAGCGCATCGTCCGGCTGCTCGACGAATGGGCGGAGGCCGGGGTCTTCTCCCTCATCGTCACCGGTGGCGAGCCCACGGTGCATCCGGATTTCCTGGCCATCGTGCGGCACGCGTACGACCTCGGATTCGTCATCGGCATCGCGACCAACGGCATCCCGCTGACCGACGAGCTGGTCTCGCGGCTGCCGCAGGACGACCTGATCATCAGCATGAGCATCGACGGCCTGCACGGGATGGGGAAGTACCGCAACGAGGGCGAGTTCGACTATGTCACCCGGCGGCTGACCGAGCTGCGCGACCGCGGTTTCAACACCAGCATCATGACGACCACGACCCACGAGAACGTCGGTGACCTCGCGACCATCGTGGACTGGGCCCGCACCCATGACGTCAGTCTGCGCAGCGTCCCGTTCATCCCGATGGGCCGGGGTGCCCTGCACGAGGACATCTCGAGCACGCTGCACGACGTCGAGCGGACCGCGCAGTTCTGGATCGAGGAGGAGGCCTGGTGCCGGGAGAAGGACCAGACGCTCGGTCTGTGCGCCGGCAAGGTTCTCGACTTCCTCTACACCATGGTGTTCGCCAGTCGCCGCTGCATGAGCGGCCGGGGTGTGTGCTACGTGAATTCCGCCGGTGACGTCTTTCCCTGCAGCACCTGCGCGGGCAACAAGGTGCTGTGCGGCGGCAATGTCCAGGCCGCGCCGTTCGCGGAGGTCTGGAACAACCCGGACTGGCTGGTACGGAAGATCACCTGGGACAACTTCCGGTCCACGTGCGAAGGCTGCCCGATCAACGACGACAAGTACTTCTGCACCGGGCGGTGCCCGAGCCAGTCGAGCATTCTCAACGGCACGTTCGACGGCTGCGGCACCACGGAGTTCCAGCGGCGCAGCATCCTGCGCCGTGAGGAGCTCTTCCGCGAACGCATCATGACCGAGCCGCGCGTCGAGCTGCGCCGGGCCGGGGCGACGCGGGGTGAGGCCTGATGATGAGGGTCGGTCTCGCCAGCAGTCTGCACCTCAACCATGGCGGCATGTCGCTGCAGACGCGTCCGGGCGACCCGCCTCCGATGCAGAACTACGTCCCGGTCGGCCTGTTGTCGCTCAAGGCGGCGGCCGACGCGGCGGGGGCGCCGGCCGACGTCCGGGTCGTCGAGACGAACCAGCTGCTGCTCGACAAGGAGATCCCCAACGACGACGGGCTCTACGACAACCTCGCGGCCGCCGTGCTCGGCGCGGGCGACTCGCTGGTCGGTCTGATGACCGACGCGGACTCCCTCGTCCACACCGTGCTGCTCGGGCAGGCCCTGCGCAGGCGGTCGCCCGGTACCCGGATCTGTCTGGGCGGGCCGGCCGTCACCCCGGTCAGCGAGGAGTTCCTCGGGCGCTTCCCCTGGGCCGACTTCATCGTGCGCGGCGAGGGCGAGCACACCTTCAACGAGCTGCTGGAGTGCCTGCACGCGGACCGCGATCCGTCGGGGGTGCTGGGGCTGACGTTCCGGCAGGGCGGCGAGGTCGTCCGCAACGACGAGCGGCCGCTGGTGCAGGACCTGGAAGAGCTGCCGTGGCCCGCGTACTACGCCTACGACATGTCGCGGGGCGCCCGGCTCTACCTGGACATCGGCCGCGGCTGCCCGTTCCGTTGCTCGTTCTGCGCCACCGCGCCGTTCTGGGACCGCAAGTACCGGATGCGCCCCATCGACGACATCATCCGGCAGATGGAGTACGTACGGGACGAGTTCGGCCGTACCAGCATCAACTTCTCGCACGACATCTTCACCTGTGACCGTCCGTGGGCGCACAGGTTCTGCGACGAGCTCATCGCCCGGGACATCGGCGTCACCTGGGGGTGCAGCACCCGGACGGATCTGATCGACGCCCCCCTGCTCGACAAGATGGGCGCGGCGGGCTGCGACGAGATCTACTACGGCATCGAGAGCGGCTCCCAGGACATGCAGAAGTGGATCAGGAAGAACCTGGACCTGGACCGGTCGCTGGAGGTCGTGCGCGAGACGAAGGCGGCGGGCATCCGGCCGGTCACCGGCTTCATCATCGGCTATCCGACCGAGACCCGGGAGACCCTGGGGCACACGCTGGGACGGTTCTTCCAGTTCCTCGAAGAGGGCCACGGCCGCAGCCAGTTGTTCACGCTCGTGCCGCTGCACCAGTCGCCGCTCTACAAGCAGTACGAGTCCACGCTGGACCGGCCCGCCGAGTACTACGACGTGCCCGTCGCCGAGAGCCTGATGGCGCAGGTCCGGCAGTACCGGCGCGAGCACAAGGACCTGTTCTGCACCGACTACCGCTTCGCCACGCCCGAACTGGACGAGGGCCTGGTGGACGCCGCCGAGGAGCTGTCCGGTCACGTCGTGGTGCTCGCGTCCCTGTGGCCGCAGTTGCTCGCCCACTACGACTCGCCGCTCGACTGGTACGAGCGCTGGGTGCCGTGGATCGCGGCGTACAACGGGCGGCACGCGCCCGGCACCCGCTTCCCGCACCAGTGCGAGGCCCGTGACCTGCTGGTGTTCGCGGAAGAGGAGGTGCGGCGGCTCGGCATCGAGGACAGCCGGGCCGCCGCGCTGGTGCGGTACGAGATGCTGCGGCTCGACGCGGCGGCGCTGCCGCGGGTCACCCCGGTGGTCGCGGCGTCCGGCGTCGACCTGGACTCGCGGCTCACGGCGGGCGACTACCTCAGCGCCGAGTTCCCGTACGACCTGCAGGAGATCCTCAAGGGCGGGGACGGGGCGGCGCGGCCGGCGGCCGGCGGCGGCAGTTACGTGGTGACGCGCCGGACGTCGGCCGACACGATCGAGACGATCCAGCTGGGGCGGGCGTCCCGCAGTCTGCTGGAGCGTGCCGACGGCCGTTCCACGGCCCGCGAGATCATCACGGCCGCGCTGGCGGAGGAGGCCGCGGCCGACCCGGAGCACGCGCTGAGCCGGGGGCTCGAACTCGTCCGGTCGCTCGCGGGCCGGGGGCTGTTGCTGGCGGCCTCGCCGAACGGGGCGACGAATGGCCGCTGACGCACTGCGGGAGGCGTCGGTGAGCTGCGAACGGGCCGTGGGCGGTGTCATGTCCGTGGGAGGGGACGGTGTCGTGCGCTCCCGCCGGACGGTCTTCCACGGCGGCCGTATGGAAAGGGACGGCGGCCTCAGTGTCTTCTCGGGTGACCCGCCCGGCCCGTGGTCCGTGCGACTCGCCGACCCGGCGCCGCTGGAGGAGGACGACGCGGTCCGCGCCGCCCTCGGCGCGCTGCACGCCCGGTTCGGCGCGGCCGTGTTCTGCTACACGGCCGTCTCCGCGGTGCGGGTGCTCGACGGGCCGCGGTGCGTGACCGGACCCGCCGTCCGGGAGCGCCGGGTGTGGTCCCTGACCGGCGATGTGCTGCTCCCCGGCGGCCGCACCGTCCCTGTCGGCAGGAGCGGCCGCGGCCCGGGGCTCCCCCGTGTCACCGATCCCGTGTGGGCCGAGCGCACCGCGTGGCTGTGCGACGCGGTCGGGCGTGCCGGGCCGGTCGAGGCGGGGGACGGTCCCGCGGTCCTCGCGCCGCAGGCCGCCGGTGTCCTGCTGCACGAGGCGGCGGGCCACTTCGCGGAGGCGGCCCCGCCCGGCGCGCCCCCGTTGGACCACCGGCTGGGGTGCCGGATCGCCGACGAGCGGATCTCCCTCGACGACGACCCGCTGGCGGAGGGCGGCCCCGGCGGCTACGGCCACGACGACGAGGGCGTCCGCGCGCTCGGGCGGCACCGGATCGTGCAGGAGGGCCGCCTCGTCCGGCAGTTGCACAGCGTCCCGAGCGCCGCGGCGGCCAGGGCGATGCCCACCGCCAACAGCCGTGCCGCCTCCGTGCTCCAGCCACCGCTGCCCCGGATGTCCAACCTGGTCTGCTCCCCCGGCGACGCCGGCCTCGACGAGCTCCTCCAGGCGACCGGGCGGGGGCTGATGGTCCACCGGGTCGCGGACGGCATCAGCTCCGGCGGCACCGTCGAGGCGCGTCTGGTGCTCGGTGAGCACATCCGCGACGGGCGCCTCACCGGACGCTACGTCACCGGCCGCATCACCGAGCGGGCGGACGTGCTCACCCGCGTCACGGGCGTCGGCCGGCACACGGAGTTCGGCGACAACTCCCTGTGCGGCAAGGCGGGTCAGCTGCTGTTCGACGTGGGGACGCGCGCACCCGCCCTGCGGCTCTCCCGGCTGCGGTGCGCGCCGTGACGTCCGTGCGCGTCACGCGGCGGCACGCCGTCCTGCGCGTCGAGGCCGACGGCACGGAGTGCGGCACCTCGCTGGCCATGACCGCCGCGTCGGCCGCGCCGGGCGAGTGGCACCTGTCCTCGGTCCCCGCGCGGCCGGTCCTCCCGCCGGAGTCCCTGGTCCGCGGCGCCCGGCGCGAGCTCGCCGAGAAGGGCGCCGTCGCGCTGAACGGGGACGGGCTGCTCGTCGAGGCGGGCAGCGTGACGCACGAGGTCAGCCTGAACGGTGTGCCGTCCGTGGTCGGGCACCGGCCGTATCTGCTCGTCCGGGACGGCGATCACGTCATCCATCTGCGGGACGGCACACGCCCGCCGGCGGTGCTGCCGTGGTCCCGGGCGGTCGTGCCGGAGGTGCTCCGCGGCGACGACCCCGTTCTTCTCGGGCCCGCCGCCCTGCTCGCCCTGCTCCTCGCCCGGCAGGAGGAGACGGGCACGGAGGAACCCGCCGACGACCGGCCGTCGCCGTACCCGCCGCACGACCTGACGCTGCCTGCCGTCCCCGGGCGCACCGGCGCGGATCTGGCGCAGGCGGCGGAGCTGTTGAGCGATCCGGTGCTCTGGCACGTCCCGCACGGCACCTTCGCCGGTGCGCTGCGCCCGGCTCCCCGGGCCGCGTGGCCGGGCCGGGGTCCCGTGCCGGGCCGGGCGCTGGTCCTCGACTCGCTCGCGCGGCACGGCCGGCACGCGGACGGGCGCCTCACGTGGCGCGCGGCGTTCAGCGCGCGTGACGGGTCCGGCGGTACGGGGCGGGGCACGTCCCCGCTGGTCGTGCACGGCGACCCGGCCGAACTCCTGGGGCGTGTGCTGCATGCCTGCGGCGCCGGGCGGCCCGCGCTCGTCCGCGACCCGATCGCGCGCGAGTCCTATGCGCGGGCGCCCCGCGTCATGACGTCCCTGCGGGCGGACGAGGTGATCGCGTCCGCCGTCCGATCCCCTTCGCACAGGGAGGACTGATCATGTCCCGTACCCCCGCCGACGGCGGACAGCTGAGTCTGGACGGCTCGCGCGATGTGCTGCTCGCGCCGATCCAGGGCCGCGACACGCGCCGCGGTCTGCCCGTGACGTACTTCGCCAAACGGCCGCGACGCTTTCTCGGGAAGGTCACGGTGGCCTTCGCGGTGATCCTCATCTTCTGGACGGCCCTGCTGGAATGGCGTACTCCGGTGACGGTCGTGGTGGCCGTGCCGGTGCTCGGGGTGATGTACGCCTATCTGGTGGAGCTGCAGCACGAGTGCCTGCACGAGCACGCGTTCCACTCCCGTCGGGCCAACCGCCTCTGGGGCTTCGTCTGCGGGATGTTCATGTACAGCTCGTACTCCCACTACAAGTACGAGCACCTCCGCCACCACGCCTATCTGGGCACGCCGCGGAACCTGGAGTTCTTCAACTACCGCTTCCGCGGCCTGGACAGCGTGCACGGCTTCGCCGTGGCGGCGTTCGACCCGAGCCGGTACGCGGATGTGCTGCGCAATCTGGTGCGCGGCCCGCTCCGGCGGCCGGTACCGGGGATCGAACGGCCGCGGGCGCTGCGGGCGATCCAGAACGAGTACGCGGTGCTGCTGGCCCTGACGCTGGGGGCGGTCACGGCGAGCGCCGTGCTGGGCGACTGGTTCTTCGTGTTCGCCTGGTTCGCCCCGGTGCTGCTGGTGAGCGAGGCGACCCACTTCCTGATCGAGCTGCCCGAGCACTTCGGCCTCGACACCCAGACCGACGCCAACGTCCTGACCAACACGCGGACCGTCAACGCCTCGGCGTTCGCCCGCTGGCTCACCAACTGCAACAACCTGCACACCGCACACCACTACCACCAGGGTGTCCCCATGACGCAGGTCCCCCGCCTGCACAGCACCATCGAGGACAGGTGCGCGGTCGTGGAGGACTCCTACTGGAGCTTCTACCGGAAGGTCCTGACCGGCGAGATCACCTATCAGGGCGACGAGCGGACCTGTATGACCCGGTGACCGGCCCGGTCACGACGCGGTCCGGAACCCCGCCGAACGGAAGGAAGCGCCCGATGCCCGCCGTGGTCTGCTCGTACAACGAATGGGATCCCCTGGAGGAGGTCGTCGTGGGCCGCGTCGACGGGGCCATGACCTCCTCGTGGGACGTCATCGACCGCGTCACCGTGCCCGCCGTCACCTGGCCGTCGTACGGAGCCGAGGAGCGGCGCGGCACGCCGATGCCCGAGGAGGCGGTGGAGAAGGCGGAGCGCGCGCTGGAGGAGTTCCTCGGCATCCTCCATGAGGCGCGGGTCACGGTGCGCCGTCCCGAACCGCACGACTTCGGCGTTCCCTTCGCCTCCCCGGCCTGGTCGGTGGGCAACGGGCTGTCGGTGGCCAATCCCCGGGACTCGCTGCTCGTGGTGGGGGACGAGATCATCGAGGTGCCGATGGCCGACCGCGGCCGGTACTTCGAGACCTGGCCCTACCGTCCGCTGCTCACCGAGTACTTCCGGGCGGGTGCCCGCTGGACGGCGGCGCCCAAGCCCCGGCTCCTCGACGCGCAGTACCGGGAGGGCTACGAGCTCCGGCCACCGGGCGACGGTCTGGAGTTCATCACCACGGAGCTGGAGCCGGTGTTCGACGCCGCCGACGTGATGCGCTGCGGACGCGACCTGTTCATGGAGCGCAGTCACGTCACCAACGGCCTCGGTCTGGAGTGGCTGCGCCGCCATCTCGGTCCCGGCTACCGGGTGCACGAGGTGTTCTCCCGCTGTCCGAGGGCGATGCACATCGACACGTCGCTGCTGCCGCTGGCCCCGGGCAAGGTGCTCGTCAATCCGGAGTTCCTCGATCCGGACCAGTTGCCCGAGGTGTTCCGGTCCTGGGACGTGCTGATCCCGCCGGAGCCGGTGGTCACCCCGGTGATGGGCCAAAGCCTGATCAGCCGGTGGAGCAGTCTGAACGTGCTGATGCTCGACCCCGGGCGCGTCGTGGTGGAGCGTGCCCAGGAGCCGCTGCTGAAGGCCTTCGAGCAGTGGGGGTTCGACCCCGTGCCCTGCTCGTTCGAGGACTACACGGTCTTCGGCGGGTCCTTCCACTGCGCGACGCTGGACGTCCGGCGCCGGGGCGGTCTGGAGTCGTACTTCTGATGCCGGACCGGGACTTCGCCGCGGTGCCCTGGCCCGCCCAGCAGTGGTCGGCGCCCGCCGAGCGCCCGGCCCTGCCCGCCGCCGCGCTGCCGGGGCCGGTCGCCGCCCGCCTGTACGCCCTGGCGGGCGCGGCCGGTGACGAACCGCTGAGCGCCTTCGTGTACGCGCCGGACCGGGCCGCGCGCGCGGCGGGCGAGCTGCGCGCGGCCCTGCCAGAGTGGGCGGAGGTCTTCTACGCGGTGAAGGCCAACTCCTTCCCCGCCGTGCTGGGCGCGCTGGCCCCGGCCGTCGACGGCTTCGACGTCTCGTCGCACGGCGAGCTCCTGGCGGTCCGGGCGGCCTGTCCCGGTGGCGCCCGGACGATCGCCACCGGTCCGGGCAAGACGGATCGCATGCTGGCCGACGCGATCGCCTCGGGGGTCGAATTCCTCAGCGTGGAGAGCGAGTTGGAGCTGCACCGGGTGGCGGGCGCGGCGGAGGCGGCTGGGCGGGCGGTGCCCGTGGTGCTGCGAGTGAACTCCGGCAGCGGTCCGCTCGACGGCGCGTTGCGCATGGACGGCCACGCCACCCAGTTCGGCATCTCGGAGAACCGCCTGGGGGGTGTGCTCGCCACCGCACGCGCGCTGCGGTCCGTGACCCCCGTCGGCTTCCACTTCCACGTCGTGTCCGGCAACCTCGACGCGGCGGGGCACGCCGCGTACGTGCGCTCGTGTCTGGAGCGGTCGGCGCGGGCGGCCCGCCGGCACGGCGTCGGGCTGCGGGTGGTCGACGTGGGCGGGGGCCTCGGTGGCGCGCCGTTCGACCTCGGGCACTTCACGGGGCTGCTGGCCTCCGTGCGGCCGCCGGACGGCGCCCGGGTGGTGTTCGAGCCGGGGCGCCGCCTCGTCGCCGGCTGCGGGTACTACGCGGCGGAGGTCACGGACGTGAAGGAGGTCGGCGGCAGCCCGTTCGCCGTACTGGGCGGCGGGATCAACCACTTCATGCTGCCCGCGCTCCTCGAAGTCGCCCTGGAGGCGGTGGTGCTGCCGGTCGACGCGTGGCCGTACGCCTGGCCCCGGCCGGAACTGCGCGACGCCGTCGTCTCGCTCGCGGGTCCCCTGTGCACTCCGGAGGACATCCTGGCCCGGGGCATCCGGATGCCCCGGCTGCGCGCGGGCGACCTGGTGGTGTTCCCGCTGGCCGGGGCGTACGGCTGGGAATTCTCCGTGAACCGCTTCCTGTCCCGCGCGCCCGCGCGGCGCGCGTGCTGCTGACAGGAGGGCTACCGGCGTACCGCGTGCAGGTGCCACATGGGTGCCAGCGCCCGGTCGGCGTCGTCGGTGCGCAGCTTGTCGAAGTCGACGGCGAGGCCCGCCTTCTCCAGGTCGCTCCGGCGCTCCCGCAGGTACGAGCGGGTGAAGGCGGTGGCGTAGTCCACGGGCTCGATCCGGCTGATCCGCCAGTGCTCGCCCAGGTGGGTGCGCAGGTCGTCCTGGGAGACGGTCAGCACCGGCAGGTTGAATCCGTCCCACTTCACGTCGGCGAAGCAGAAGATGTGCAGCTGTGCGCCGGGGCGGGTCACACGGTGCAGTGCCGCGGAGTACGCGCCGCGCTGGGTCTCGCCGAGGCAGTGGTAGAGCGCGCTGTCCAGGACGGTGTCGAATTCCTGCCGGAGGCCGTCGAGGGTGGTGGCGTCGGTCTGCGCGAAGGTGACGGAGAGGCCCCGGGACGCGGCGCGCCTCCTCGCCTCCTCCAGCGCGCCGGCGGCCGCGTCGAAGCCGGTCACCCGGTGGCCGCGCCCGGCGAGATACAGCGAGTTCTCGCCGAGCCCGCAGCCGGCGTCGAGGATGTCGCCGGACAGCTGCCCGTTCTCCTCGAGCGCGACCACGACCGGCTGTGGTGCGCCGATGTCCCACGGCACCACGTCGAAGACGAAGTCCGTCCCGGGCAGTGCGGCTTCCCCTTGGTAGAGAGCATCGAAGTCGACGTCCTCGGGGGCGAACGCCCCGTCGGCTGATCCGTTCGGCATGTGCGCCTCCATGGTCGGCGGCTTCCGGGCACACGCGTGCCCGCGAACAGAGTTATTCACCGAGTGGTGACTCCATTCAACTGTACGCCCCCAACACCCTTTATTTCAACGCCTGTTGAAACCTCGCTCGCGGACCCCGCACCAGGGCCGGGGCCGTCCGGGCCCGGCCGGAACGGATGATCCAGGCTCGGCGGGTGACGCTCTACTTCGACCCGCCGACCGTCCTGGGCGACGACCGTGATTCCTTCCAGGGCCGCTGGGAGGACCGGCTGTGGCTCAACGTCCCGGGACCCTTCTACGGTGGCGCGACCGACAACTGCTGGACGGGCCGGCTCTCGGCACCCCGCCACGTCCTCTACGGGGGCGAGCACTCCACCGAGTACGTCTACCGTCAGCCGCGGACGCCCGCCGAAACCGCCCTGCTGGCCGAAGCGGCCGGCCAGGACCCGTTCCTCGGGTACGGCTGTGACGGCGACGCGCGGTGGACCCCGCAGGCGGTCCGGGAGTGGTGGCGCGACCGCGGCCGTGTCCTGCGCTACCTGTCGGACCGGAGGAGCGAGTGGGACGACAGCGATGCGGCGGCGGGCCAGGGCGTGGCGGCCGCCGTCCGCGACTTCGAGTCGTACCTCGGCGGCGGGCTGGCGACGGATCTGCGGATCTACCTCCACTGGCTGGAGGAGCGCCGGTCCCCCGGGCCGGGCGACCGGCTGCCCGCGCTATAGCCGTCCGGTCCATCCGCTGTCCGCGGCCCAGGACTCGGCGACCTCGACGACGAGGTCGACGACGGGGTCCTTGACGTCGGCGTACGTGCCGACGTCGGGCACCGCGTGCGCGAGGACGGTCTTGAAGTGCGCGTAGGCGGGGACCGCCTCGGGGTGGGCCCGGAACCAGTCGCGGAACAGCAGGGCGAGACGCTCGTTGGGGGACCCCAGGAGGCGGACGTGCAGGTTGACGTCCGGGCCCGCGTGCCCGCGGCGCGTCCACAGCCGCTTCGCCCAGCGGCCGGGGTCGTCGTCGCGCCCGGCGGGCACGTGATCGTACCGATAGGGGGAACGCCGGAATCCGAGGTCGGCCAGGGGCCGTTCGAAGTCCCGCTCGGCCTCCTCCAGATCCTTGACGCCGATCTGCAGGTCGAAGACCGGTTTGGCCGCCATGCCGGGGATCGCCGTGCTGCCGATGTGCTCGACGCGCGAGGCCGACGGCCCGAGCGCGGCGCGCAGCTCGTCCGCGAGACCGATGCCCCGCGCCCGCCAGGCGGGGTCGTGGCCGACCACGACGGGGCGTTCCTGCGTTGTGTCGTTGACCATTTGATCAAGTGTAGGCGCGGGGCGCTACGGCACCTCGGCGCGTTCGGCCGGCAGCGGTTCCGGCTCGGGTGCGGTGCGGTCCGGGGAGAGCAGCAGCCAGAGGCCGGGGACGCCCGCCACCAGGGTCATGGTGAGGGCGGCCGGGACCATGCCGCCGTGGCCGAGGAACAGGGCCGCGACCACCGAGCCGACCGGCGCGGTGCCCTGCATCAGCGTGCGCAGCCAGGCGAAGGACCGCCCGTACAGTTCGGGCGGGATGCGCCGCATGCGCAGGGACTGCGCCCATACGGTCATCGGGGCGCTGAGCAGTCCGACGGCGAAGAACCCGGCGCCCACCACGACAGGCCGCGGCTCGCCGAGGACGGCGAGGAAGCCGAGGGCCGCGCCGGTCTGGAGCAGGCCGATCCGTCGCAGCAGGGGCCCCACGGCTCCGCCGCCGTCCCGGGTCCCGGCGAGCACCGCGCCGAGGCATTCGCCCGCGGCCAGGGCGGCGACGAGTCCGCCCAGCGCGGAGGCGCCGCCGGGCAGTTCGTTCTTGGCGAGCCAGGGTCCGACCACGAGCAGCAGCATGCCGTCGGCGATGTTGAAGAGCATGAAGGCGACGGTGGTGACCACGATGACGCGGTCGCGCAGGACCGTCCTCATCGACGGGGTGCCGGTCGGTGCCACGGCGCCGGGCGCGTCGGGCCGCCGTACGCGCGGCGACGGTGCCGGGCGGCGGACGGTCGCGGTGAGCGCGGCGAAGACGAGGAAGCTGGCGGCGTCGATGATCAGCACGTGGGGTGCGCCGATCACACCGACCAGGACTCCCGCCATGGCCGGCCCCAGCACCGAGGAGACGCTGAAGCTGAGGGATTCCAGGGCGTTGGCGGTGTCGAGGTCCGGCTCGTCGACCAGTTCGGGGATCATCGCCGGGAATCCGGCCATCGGCACCATCTTCAGCAGGCCGTAGACCGCCGCGACGGCGAACGGCAGCCACGCGGGCACGCCGCCGGTCGCGGCCGTGACCGGGACCGAGGCCACGCACGCGGCGCGCAGCAGGCTGTCCGTGATCATCACGACGCGCTTGTCCCACCGGTCGAGGAGCGGGCCGACGAGCAGTCCGCCGACGACGACGGGCGCGGTGAGGCAGAAGCCGAGCAAGCCCAGTCCGCCCGCGCCCTGCCGGCCGACCACCAGCCAGGACAGGGCGAGGATCGTCATGCCGTCGCCGAGCAGCGAGACCGACGCCCCGAGCCACAGCCGCCCGAAGCCGCCGGACTTCAGGACCCGTGTGTAGGCCGCCGCCGCGCTCATCGGCCGCTCCCGGTGGGGTCCAGGGGTGCGGCGGGCGGCAGCAGGCCCCGCTCGCCGCGTTCGTGCGCGAGGAGCCAGCGTTTGATGTGCAGGCCGTAGTAGTAGCCGCCCAGGCTGCCGTCCGAGCGGCGGACGCGGTGGCAGGGCACCACCAGGGGGACGAGGTTGTACGCGCAGGACGCGCCCGCCGCCCGCGCGGCGCCCGGCTTGCCCGCGGCGGCCGCGAGCTCCTGGTAGCTGACCGTCGTGCCGGGCGGGACGCGGCGCATCTCCCGCCAGGCGGCCAGCCGGAACGCGCTGCCGGTCTGGACGACGGGCAGCACGTCGATGGCGTCCAACCGGCCGTCGAAGTAGGCGTGGAGGGCGGAGGCGTACGGCTCGGGCGCGGTGTCCAGGATCTTCAGGGGCTCGGTCCGCCAGGGCTCGGGCAGTTCCGCGAGGAGGGCCGCCGGACGGGCCGTCAGGCCGCTGGCGACGATGCCCTCCCGCACGGTCAGCAGGCTGAGGGGACCGAGCGGGGTCGGCACCGTTGCGGCTTCCATGGGTCGCGCCTTTCACGAGGGAGAGACAAGAAGGGTGTCGGTGATGTGGTTCAGGGCAGCGCGGTCAGCAGGTGGGTCGCCGCGTAGGAGCGCCAGGGCCGCCACGCGTGGGCCTGACGGGCCAGGGCGCGCCGGTCCGTGGGCAGTCCCAGTTCACGGGCGGCCCGCCGGAGCCGGGGGTCGTCCGGGGAGAACACGTCCGGGTCGCGCAGGGCGTGTGCGGCGATGCGCCCGACGGTCCAGGGCTTGAGGCCGGGCAGTGCGCGGAGGGCGGCGACCGTGTCCTCCCGGTCGGCGTCCTGCTCCAGGCTCAGGGTGCCGTCGGCCACCGCGCGGGCCAGGTCCCGTACCGCGGCGCCCGGCCCGGCCCCGAGCGCGAGGGCCTCCGGATCCGCGTCCGCGAGGGCCTGGGCGGAGGGGAACAGGAGGTCGGGTTCGCCTTCCGGTACGACGGCCCGGTCGCCCCACCCGGCCGTCAGCCGTGCGCAGAGCCGTACGGCCCGCGCGGGCGGGTGGTGCTGTTCGAGGAGGGTGCGCACCGCCAGTTCGAAGCCGTCGGCGCAGCCCGGTACGCGCAGTCCGGGCCGTGCCCGCGTCAGGGGCCGGAGCGCGGGGCTCGTGCCCAGGACTTCGGTGACGGCGGCGGGGTCGGCGTCCAGGTCGCACAGGTTCCGGCAGCGCCGTACGGCGGCGGTGACGTCGCGCAGGTCCTCCAAGGTGAGCCGCAGGGGCACCTGTTGCTGTGTGTTGCCGCTTCCCCCGGGTGTGAGGTCGAGCTCGGCGAAGCCGGAGCCTCTCGGCAGGCGGAGCGTCCGGTGGTAGCGGTTGCCGTCGACGCGCTCCACTCCGGGGACGGCTCCGGCGCGCAGCCGGTCCAGGAGGGCGCCGCTGTCCAGGGGTGGCCGGAACCGCAGGTGGAGCAGGAGCGGTCCGGAGTTCCCGGTGTCGTGGGCGGTGCGGGCGCGGCGCAGTTCTCTGGGCGCGCGGCCGAACGCGGCGAGGATCGCGCCGTTGAACTGCCGGATGCTGGAGTACCCGGCGGCGAACGCCACGTCGGCCAGTGGCAGGGCGCTGGATTCGATGAGCATGCGGGCCACTTGGGCGCGCCGGTTCAGTGCCAGGGCCAGCGGTCCGACTCCGACCTCGGCGACCAGTTGCCGGTGCAGGTGGCGTTCGCTGACGGCGAGTCGGGCGGCGATTCCGGCGACGCCGACCTCGTCGACGGCGCCGCCGGCGATCAGTCTCAGGGCGCGGGCGACGAGGTCCCCGCGTACGTTCCATTCGGGGGAGGTGGGTGCCGTCTCGGGGCGGCACCGGCGGCAGGCCCGGAACCCGGCCGCTTCGGCCGCCGCCGGGACGCGGAAGAAGCGGCAGTTCGCCGGTTTCGGGGTGCGCGCGCCGCACACCGGGCGGCAGTAGACGCCGGTGGAGGTGACCGCGACGACGAACGCCCCGTCGAACCGTGTGTCGCGGCTCGCCATGGCCCGGTAGCAGGAGTCGAAGTCGAGCACGTGGCCATTCTTGCCCTTCTGCCGCACGGTTTTCTGGCGACAATCGGACATGATGTTGCCGGTGCGGCGAGGCCCGGCCGCCGTCCGGTCCGCGCCCCTAGAATGTGAGTGCGTGCGACCGGGCAACTCCAGGACCGTGCTGGTAGGGGGAGCGATGACTGTCGGCCAGGGGACCGGACGGCCGGTGGCCGATCTGCAGGAAGCCGAGCATTTCGTCCGGCAGTTCCACCGGGAGACGGGGCGGACGGATTCCCTGTGCGCGCGGCTCTCGGCGGTGCGGCAGGAGATAGCCCGCACCGGCAGCTATGTGCACACGCCGGAGGAGCTCGCCTTCGGGGCGAGGGTCGCCTGGCGCAATTCGGCGCGGTGCATAGGGCGGCTCTACTGGAGAAGTCTGGTGGTGCGCGACCGGCGGGAGGTCACCGGTCCGGAAGAGGTGGCGGCGGAGTGCGTGGAGCACTTACGGGCGGCCACGCACGGTGGGCAGATCCGTCCGGTGATCACCGTTTTCGGCCAGGACGACGCCCGGGGCGCGCGCACGCTCATCTGGAACGAGCAGCTCATCCGCTACGCCGGGTATCCGTCGGTCGGCAAGGGGTGTACGGGGGATCCCCGCAGCCTGGGCATCACCTGGCTGGCGATGCGGATGGGCTGGCGCGGGCGGGGCGGCCGGTTCGACGTGCTCCCGCTGATTGTGCAGTCCCGGGACGAGGGGATGCGGCTCTTCGAACTCGACCCCGACGACGTCCTGGAGGTGCCCCTCGGCCATCCCGAACTGGACTGGTTCGGCGAACTGGGCCTGCGCTGGTACGCGGTTCCCGCCATCTCCCACATGCGGCTGCGCGTCGGCGGGCTCTCCTACTCGGCCGCGCCCTTCAACGGCTGGTACATGGGGACGGAGATCGGCGTCCGCGACCTGTGCGACACCGACCGCTACGACGTGCTGCCGGAGGTGGGCCGCCGCCTCGGTCTGGACACCTCCAGCGACCGTACGCTCTGGCGGGACCGCGCGCTGGTCGAGGTGAACCGCGCGGTGCTCGACTCCTTCGACCGTGCCGGGGTGTCCATCACGGACCACCACACCGAGTCCGGGCGTTTCCTCAAGCACGTGGCCCGCGAGGAGGCCGCCGGGCGGTTCTGTCCCGCCGACTGGTCGTGGATCGTGCCGCCCATGTCGGGGGCGCTGACGCCGGTGTTCCACCACACGTACGACGAGGCGCGGCCCCGGCCCGACTTCCACCTCGACGCGGAGGCGCGTCGGCGCGCCCAGGGGATCGGTGTCCTTCCGGACTGTGTGTGCGCGGCCGACGCGGTGGAGAGCTGAGTGTGCGTCAGGCGGGGTGTCCCGGCGCGCTGACCGCCGCCCCCGTGAGGAAGGCTGCGGTGTACTGCCGGACGTCGACCGCCGTGCCGCTGACGAGGCGGGACCGCAGCGCGTGCCCCGCGGCGCCGTGCGCGCCGCCACTGTACTCCAGCATGAGGGACGGGTCGGACAGCCGGTCGAGCGAGAGGACGAGGTCGGCCTCGTCGCAGCCGTGCGGGTCCGCGAAGTCCTGCGAGGGCACGGCCTGGAAGCCCATCCGGGCCTTGAAGGTGAACAGTCCGGGCTGGGCGATGTGGCCGTAGAGGTTGGGGTCGTCGCCGAGCGTCGCCCACTCGTGGCCTTTGTCGCGGGCCGTCCGCATGGCCGTGCAGTAGAGCGCGCGCGGCACGCCGGTCGCGCGTTCCCGGTCCGTGACGGCAGAGAACCGTATGCGGATGGCCCGTTCGTCCGGGGATTCCAGTGCGATGCAGCCGCCGACCAGTGCGTCGTCGTCGAAGAGGAAGACGCCGAAGTACTTCTCGGGCCCGTGGAGGATGGCCTCGCGGTGGCGTCGCGCGAAGGCGAATCCGTAGCGCATGCGCGCCACCTGCTCCTCGTACAGCGTCAGGAACGCGTCGGCGCTCGCCGCCGACACCCGGTCCTCGACGACCTCGCACAGTCCGTGCGCGTCGATGTGCCGCCGCGCACGGCGGACGTACTGCCGGCTCTTGTGCGGGAGTGTCCGGAGGAATTCCTCCTCGTGCGCTCCGAGCCGCGCCAGCCAGGTGAGCGTCGACGGCTTGCAGACGAAGCCCCGCCGGGTCAGCTCCGGGCGCAGTTCCTCCGGCGGGTCCGTCATCCGCACGACGGCCACCGTCTCCTCCGTCCCTTTCCAGGGTTCGGCGGTCAGTTCGTCCGGCGTGATGAGTGCGACCGGCAGTCCGAAATCATCGATGATCTCCATGCGCCCTTCCCGGGTCGGTCCGTACCGCGCGCCGCCGTTCAGGCGAGGTTCCGGAATAGCAGCGCGGTCCGGCGCCGGGCAAGGGGCTTGCCGGACAGTCCGGTTGGGCGGGCGCCCTGTCGCGTCACTTCCAGAGCTGGTAGCGGCCCCCGTTGCAGGGGCCGGTGTAGGTGGCGCCCTGGTCGTTGCTGTCGAGGCACTCCTTGGTCTCACGGTTGACCAGGTTGAAGCCGTCGCCGGTCCACTTCTCGTACCACTGCTCGTAGTAGTTCGCGGGGCTCGCGCAGGGCTCGATGTAGACCTGGTGTCCCCAGTAGGCGGTCAGGCATTCGTCGTTGCCGCCCTCCTTCTCGGTCCAGGCGCCGTCCGGGTTCTCCAGGTTGCTCTGCGAGTCGTACCAGTCGGTGTTCTGGGAACCGTCGCTCCAGCAGTGCAGGGCGGCACCGGCGGAGGTGTCGACCGTGTGGAGGTTCTGGTGCGGGGTGTACGTCCTCAGGCAGCCCTGGGTCTTGGCGTTCCGCCAGGTGACCTTGCCGTCGGCGTGCGCCGAGGCGGAGAACGCCACCACGAGCACCGGGGCGGCCACGGCCGCCAGAAGGGTACGGCCCGCACGCTTCTTCAGCATGGAAATCCTCGATTCCGGAAAGTTCGTCTGCACATGGGCCCGAACGGCATCCCGCCGGTCGAGCGACGTGATCATGACACGAGGAGTTCACGGCCCGCCAACGCCCGCGCGACGCCATCGAGCGATGTCAACTCGCCTGATATGGCGACGAGTTGAGTGAATCCGGCATCCTTTTCGCGCCTCAAGGGTGAGGGATGGGCCACCGAGGAACGCGACCTGATCGAGCAGCTTCAAGCCGACTGACCTCACAGCGAGACCCCCACCCAACTGGGTGGGGGTCTCTTGCGTTTGGCGCGACTGTCATGCACAGGACGGCCCACTGGGGCTTGTCCGACGGGTCCGGCGACCGTTGGGCGTTGTCTCAAGAGGGGATGCGGACGTTCTCCGCTTTAACGCCCTGTTCGTTCTCCGTGACGGCGAACTCCACAAACTGGCCTCCTTCTAGGCTCCGGCAGTCCGCAATGTCGATGTCGCTGTGGTGCACGAAGATCTCCCGGTCATCTTCGTCATATTTGATGAACCCGTAGCCCTTGTCAGTGTCGAACCGCTTCACTGTTCCCGTGGCCATGGCAGCTCCCAGAAGTGACGGTCGGAGGTGACGTTCCCAGGGCTACCCGGCTTGTGTCGGGCCTACGCTCCGCACCGAGGATCATCCACCTCGTCAAGCACGGACCCCAGCGGGACGACTCATCGGGCACGGCGTAATAGCCCCCACGCGGGAGTTTGGCAAGGGCGTGTTGACCTCGTTGCACGCCCCCTTGACGCGCCCGGGGCGCCAGGACGATCGTCTGCAACTGATCGCAACGGGCTCGACACAGGAGGCAGTTATGGCACTACTGTTCATCGGGATCGACCCGGAGACGAAGGACAGCAACTGCCCGGGTGGCATGGGTGGACGTCGAGATGAAACCCGAGCCGGACATCCTCTTCCAGGGTTGGCTTGCCGACGAAGCGACGCAAGCTGAGTGCAGGAAGAACAGTCCCAACCCCGACAGCGAAGCGGTCATCCGGATGCCGTACCGGATGATCGACATCATCAGGAAGGCGTGTGATGTCGCAGAGCAAGCAGCAGCTCGCAAGCTTTGAGGAACTGCTGAACTCCGCCAAGCGGTCTGCGGTGCACCTGGAACTGCGTGACTCCTATGCCGTGGACGACGAGAAGTCCGAATTCGTGGCCTGGAAGGCCGGCCACCGTCTCAACCCCGACGACCGCGAGTCGTGGTGGCGCCCATGGCTCGACGTCGTCTCTCAGGCAGTAGCGCGCGGAGTCGTGATGCGACGGGCCCGGATCGTCTCCGAGACGGTATCCGAGTACATCAAGTTCGAACACTCGGATACCTTCACCAACGTTGCTGCGAGTGAGCAGGTCAGGTGGCTGCCGCGCCGACAGGCGTCGGACATCGCACTGCCCGGAAACGACTTCTGGCTCTTCGATAACCACTTGGTGAGGTTCCACCACGTCAACGGTGACGGTGACGTGACGGACTTCGAGTTCTCGGAGGACCCGGCCGTCATCAAGCTGTGCGCCAACGCCTTCGAAGTGGTGTGGGAGCGCGGAACTCCGCACGAGGAATACAAGGTCTAGCACGCTCAACCGGACAGTCAGATCATGCCTACCACCCCTTCGTCCAGTGCTCAGGCAGCACGCGAAGCCTTGGCGGATCGTCTCAAGGAGATCAGGCGGGACGCAGGACTCACCGGGGGTGATTTGGCTGTCCAGTGCGGCTGGCACAAAGCCAAATCCAGCCGTATCGAGAACGCCAAGACAACACCCTCTGATGCCGACATCCGAGCATGGTGTACCGCCTGCGGTGTCGATGATCAGGCCGCTGACATCATCGCCGCTAACCGTGCCGTTGAGTCCATGTATGTCCAATGGCGGCGTGTCCACAAGCAGCAGACGTTGCGGCACATTCAAGAGGGCCGTGTTCCACTCTACGAACGCACCAGACTCCATCGGGTTTACAGCTCAGGCATCGTTCCCGGCCTCCTTCAGACCGAGGGATACGTGGCAGCCGTCCTTGAGTCGGTTGCCTGGCTGCGCGACCTCTCAGACGACATCCCGGAGGCGGTAGCAGCCCGCCTCGCACGTGCACACGTACTCCGCGAAGGCGATCACCGGTTCGTGATGCTCCTCGATCAAACCGTCCTTCACCATCAGATGGGCGACGAGGTGACGATGGCCGGACAGCTCGGGCATCTCCTGTCGGTGATGTCCCTCCCCTCCGTCAGCCTTGGGATCATCCCCTTCAAAGGCCGGCGGCCCATCTGGGGCGTGGAGACGTTCAGCATCTACGACGACGAACAGGTAGGTGTCGAGCTGCTGACGGCCGACATCACCGTGACCGCCCCGGGTGAGGTTCGCGACTACCTCAAGACCTTCGTCGAGCTGCAAAAACGAGCCGTCTACGGTGCCCAGGCCCGTGCACTGATCGCCGATGCGATCCAGGCCCTTGGGTGAGATCTGCAACTCGTCGCAACTTTTTGGCGTTCAACACACCAGCGTCCCTACCGTCTCCGCATGACCACGGACACCGAAGCAGCCGCACAACAAGCCGACGTCTTCATGGAAGGCAAGAAGAAGGCCGATGACGTCGCCTTCATGCTCGGGCAGGTGCTCAAAATGATGGGCATCACGGTGGGTGACAAGGACTCCTGGCCTCAGCTGATGGGGCGTGCCTCGCTCAGTGGCGAGCCGTCCGTCTTCCTGGGGAGTGTCCCGTTGCCCACGGCCAAGAAGATCGCGAACGCGCTGATCTATGCCGAGTCGGCACGCCGGTCGCAGGACACGCAGACCTGATGATCACGGCAGCGAAGAAAGCGTGCCAGCACGAGACGCGAGAGGTCGGCCACGGGTACGTGCGCTGTCTCGACTGCGGGAAGGTTCGCCGGCTGGGACCGGCGGTACACGCGAAGCGCACGTTCGGGCCGGTCGCCTGGATCACCTTCGTGATGGGTGTTGCTCTGATCTGCGGCGGGGTGATTGCCCTCGCTGCTTCGGGGGGTCTGCAGATCCACGAACTCCCGCCCGGTCGTCCTCGTGGCAGTCGATGGCCGGGCGGGTCAGCAAGTGCACCTGATCCACTTCACCGAGTGAAAGGTCACGAGCATGACGACAGCATTACCCGCCGAGCTGACCACCACTTACCTGTGGTTGGACTTCACGCGGAAGTGCCAGCTCGAATGTGTGCAGTGCTACAACTCGTCGGGTCCTGACGGCGGCCACGGCGCGATGACCCGCGATGACTGGTTCAGGGTTTTGGACCAGGCGGCCAAGGTGGGCGTCGAGAACGTCACCTTCATCGGCGGAGAGCCGACCATGTACCCCCACGCGATCGAGATCGCGGACCGCGCGCTGGTGCTCGGCATCAGGGTAGAGGTCTACAGCAACTTGGTTCACCTGTCCGACGCGTGGTGGACGCTGCTCCAGCGCGAGGGAATGTCCCTCGCTACGTCGTACTACTCGGACAAGGCCGCGGAGCACAACAAGATCACCCGTCGTCCGAGTCACGCCCGGACCCGCTCCAACATCGTCAAGGCGATCGAACGTGGTATCCCGATCCGCGTCGGAATCGTTGGAGACAACGAGCAGATCATCGAGGCGGCGAAAGCCGACTTGGAGTTGATCGGCGTCACCCAGACCGGAACCGACCACGTCCGACAGTTCGGACGGGCCTCCTACGGCCAGACACCGGACGCGTCCAACCTGTGTGGCGGGTGTGGTGACGGCAGGGCCTCGATCGACCCGACCGGCACGGTCTCCCCGTGCGTCTTCTCCACCTGGAAGGGTGTCGGCAACGTCCGCGAGGACTCGCTGACCTCTATCCTGAGCGGCCCCGCGCTGTCCGAGGCCGTTGACTCCTTCCGAGAGGTCTGGGGGTGGGGGAAGGACAAAGACAAGGACAAGGGCGGCGGCCAGAACAAACCGTGTGGTCCCGACTGCGTCCCGAAGAACCCGTGCGACCCGAGGTGTGAGCCGAACGCGGCGTGCTATCCGGGTACGCCGCCCAGTACGTGCCGACCGAAGAACTGACGTAACTGAGGGGAACCGGCGTGGCTGATCTGCCTGACGCCCACTTCCGAGCACTGGTCTACCCGCACACCGGGGAAGTCTCCACGGTGGAGATCCCGGACCATGGATACAGCTCGGACTTCGCTGCGGTCATCAACAGTGAGAAGGGACAGTTCTTCGTCAAGGCTATGTTCAACGAGCCGGGGGGACGGCGGGACTCGATCATCCGGGAACGGGAGATCAATCCCTACGTGACGCCGCTGTCTCCTGCCCTGCTGTGGAGCGTTGACGGGGACGACGCCGGGTGGATCATCCTCGGGTTCGAAGTCATCGAAGAGCGCGGCCTTGACTTCGAGCCCGACTCGCCGGATCTCCCCCTCGCCGTGGATCTCCTCAACCGGGCAGCGGCTCTGGAACTGCCCGACGTCGCACGGGACTGGACGGAAGACCGGTGGGACGCCTACGTGGGCAGCCAAGAGGAGTTGGCGTTCCTCCGTGGTGACGCCCTGCTGCACACCGACATCAACCCGGACAACCTGACGGTAGGGCATGCGGGCTCGTGGATCATCGACTGGGCATGGCCCACGTGCGGGCCCGCCTTCATCGACCCGGCCTGTTTCGTCGTGCAGCTGATCTCCGCCGGCCACAGCCCCGAATCCGCAGAAGGGTGGGCGGCCCGCTGTACCGCCTGGGCGGACTCGGACTCCAAAGCGATCGATGTGTTCGCCGGGGCCTACTTGCGGATGCTTCGTGCTATCGCCGATCGACGTCCTGATCAGGCGTGGCTCAGGGCCATGGCGGAAGCGGCTCAGGCATGGGCTGATCACCGAGGCGTCCCCGTGGCGTAGCCGTAACCGATCATCAGGAGACACCCGTGTTCGCAATGCGCCCGGCCACGGCCGACGACATCCCCGCCGTCGAAACCATGATCCTCGCCCGCTCCACATGGCTGGAAGACCGGGGGCTCCCGAGCTGGAGGGAGAACGCCGCCGAACTCGCACGGCAGGCGGAGAACCCCGACGGGGACGTGTGGGTCCTCGCCGACCAGGACAGCGGAAAGATCATCGGCTACACCACCGTGCAGGAGACGACGCCGCCATGGGGCTGGACGGAAGACGAACTGAACGAGCCGGCGCACTACCTGTACACGTCCGTCACCGACCCGGCGCGCCGGGAGAAGAAGCCCGGAACCGTCATGGGCCTGTGGGCCGTGGGCCGGGCCGCGCAGGAAGGGAAGGCGTGGGTACGCCGTGGCTGCAACTTCCCCGGACTGGTGGCCTACAACCAGACGCAGGGGTTCGAACTGCTGCATGAGGTCCAGCGCACACACACCAAGGTCTATCTGATGGGCCGCCGGGCTGAGGCCCACCTGGTTCGCCGGGTGGGGCTTCTGTGCCTCTGACCTGTGACTATCCTAGGTGTCTGAGTGTTGCCCCTACCCAGGACGACCTCTTCGACACCCCGCACGCGCGCGTCCTGGTCGGCCTGGGCGACAAGTC
Organism: Streptomyces sp. NPDC002537; assembly: GCF_053594975.1. Taxonomy (NCBI): domain Bacteria; kingdom Bacillati; phylum Actinomycetota; class Actinomycetes; order Kitasatosporales; family Streptomycetaceae; genus Streptomyces; species Streptomyces sp. NPDC002537. The sequence goes on along the minus strand of NZ_JBSFWT010000013.1, from coordinate 59,626 downwards.
GACCCCTGCCGGCCGCAAGGAGCCGGTGTGGGTGCCCGAGGACGCGCCCTGGGCCGCCGTCCAGGACCGCGAGAACACCCACGGGTTCGCCGCCTTCGACGTCGACCCCGGCGACCGCGCGGGCGGCCGGACCCGCATCCGGGTCACGTACTACACCTTCGACGGGCCGCACGGCGATCTGACGCCGGTCGACACGTTCACGCTGGAGCGCTCACGCTCGGATGCCCGTCGCTGACGGCGGGGAGGCGCCCCGGGAGGCGCGGCCGCGCCCCGGCGGTCACTGGAAGTCGTCGTACTCGTCGTTGACGGTGCGGGCGTCGTCGCCCGTCCCGCGGCCGCGCTGTTCCTGCTCCTCGTGCTGGCGGCGCTGGCGCTCCTGCTCCTTGGCGCCGAGCGTCTCCTCGGTCATGTCGTCCAGATAGTGCCGGTCTTCCCCGAAGGGGTCGCGTTTCCTGTCGGCCATGCCGGTCCCACTCCTCGGCGTGGTGGAAGAGGTGCAGACGGTGTCGGGGGCGCTGCCGCCCGGATCAGCGTGACACGGGCCCTTCCGGGGCGCATGTCGGCGGCCGCCCGGTGCCGGGCCCTGCTTCCTGACGGTCACACTGCGTGAAGGGATTGTCCGGATAACGGACGGGCGCCTCGTGGCATCCGGTGCCTGCCCATACTCATGGTTCAACAATCTCGGATGATGGACAGGTACGACCATGAGCCGGACACTCCCGTCCCCTCCCCCGGCGACCACGGGCCCGCCGCGGCCGGATGCCCCGCTGTCGAACGGGCTCAAGCAGCGCCACCTCTCGATGATCGCCCTCGGGGGCGTCATCGGCGCGGGCCTCTTCGTCGGTTCCGGCGCGGGCATCGCGGCGGCCGGTCCGTCGATCGTGCTCGCGTACGCCGTGTCCGGCCTGCTCGTGATGGCCGTGATGCGGATGCTCGGCGAGATGTCCGCCGCCAACCCGGCCTCCGGCTCCTTCTCCGTGCACGCCGACCGCGCGATCGGCCCGTGGGCCGGGTTCACCGCGGGCTGGATGTTCTGGACCCTCCTGGTCGTGGGCGTGGCCATCGAGGCGATCGGCGCGGCCCACATCGTGCAGGGCTGGCTGCCCGGCACCCCGTCCTGGCTGTGGGTCCTGGTCTTCATGACCCTGTTCTGCGTCGCCAACCTGGCCGCCGTGTCGAACTTCGGCGAGTTCGAGTTCTGGTTCGCCGCGCTGAAGATCGGCGCCATCGCCCTCTTCCTCGTCCTGGGCGCGCTGGCCGTCTTCGGCGTGCTGCCCGGCAACGACGCGCCCGGCACACAGCACCTCCTGGGCGACGGCGGCTTCCTGCCCACCGGCGTGCCCGGTCTGCTGACCGGCCTGCTGGCGTCCGTCGCCGCCTACGGCGGTCTGGAGACCGTGACCATCGCCGCCGCGGAGTCCCAGGACCCGGCCCGCGGGGTCGCCAAGGCCGTGAAGACGACGATGTGGCGGATCGGCATCGTCTACGTCGGCTCGATGCTGGTCATCGTCACCCTGGTCCCGTGGAACGACAAGTCCGTCACCGAGAGCGGCCCGTACGCGGCCGTCCTGGACCGGCTGGGCGTCCCCGGCGGCGGCCAGATCATGAACGTCGTCGTCCTGATCGCCCTGCTCTCCGCGATGAACGCCAACATCTACGGCTCCTCGCGCATGGCCCACTCGCTGGTCTCCCGCGGCCAGGGCCCCAAGGCCCTCGGCAAGGTCTCCGGCCAGGTCCCGCGCCGCGCCGTCCTGGCCTCCTGCGCCTTCGGCTTCGTCGCCGTGCTGCTCTCCTACTGGTGGCCCACCACCGTCTTCGCCTGGCTGCTCAACATGGTCGGCGGCGTCGTCCTCGTGGTCTGGGGCTTCACCGCCGCCTCCCAACTCCTGCTGCGCCGCCGCCTGGAGCGCGAGACGCCCGGCCAACTGGTCGTCCGCATGTGGGGCTTCCCCTACCTGACCTGGGTGGCCCTGGCCGGAGTCACCGGAGTCCTCGTCCTCATGGCCGTCGAGTCCGACACCCGCCTCCAGTTCTGCTCCACCGGAGGCCTGGCCCTCGCCCTCGCCGCCACCGGCTACGTCCGCCAGCGGACGGCGGCCCGGCGGGCACTCGACCCGGTCGGCGCGTGAACGGCGCCGCCTCCTCGTAGCACCTGAAAACCGCGCACCCCGCCGACAGCGTCCTGTCGGCGGGGTGCGCGGTTTTCGGGTTCAAGACGCTCCCCTCCGGCCCGAAAAGAGCCGCAGGCCCTACCCCTGCACCTCCCGTACCCATTCCGTCAGCCCCGCCACGAACCCCGCGCGTTCGGCCGGGGTGAGGGCGTCCAGGGCGCGCAGCAGGGGTTCGCCGCGGCGGGCGACGAAGGTTTCGAGGGCGGGGCGGTGCTTCTCCGTGAGGGAGACGAGGATGCGGCGGCGGTTGGCGGGGTCCTCGGTGCGGTCGACGATGCCGGCGCGGCTCAGGCCGCCGACGAGTTCGCTGGCCGTGGGCAGGGAGACCTGGAGGCGCCGGGCGATCTCGCTGACGGTCAGGGGGTCCCCTGCGAGCAGTTGCGGGAGCACCGCGCCGTGACGTGGTGTCAGGCCGTGGGTCTCCATCGCTCCACGCAGCGGCTCCGGCATGAGTTCGCGGACCGCCGGTCCGCGGAAGTACGGCTCCAGGAGCGGTACGAGGCCGACGATGCGGACTTCTTCGGGGGTGGGTGTCCGGGGCGTGTGCGTGTGCTGCATACTCCCCACTGTAGATGCTTCGACTTTCCAAACTGTTCGGGAATGCGAAAGGTCGGTGTCCCATGCCGTCGGTCGGTTACAGCGATGCGGTCAACGATGCCCTGGAGCGGATGGACGATCTCGGGTACGAGCGGGGGCAGGGGGTCGATCTGGCCAACCACGGCCCGATGGGCGCCGAGGCGCTCGCCCTGCTCGGGCAGGAGGACGAGGTGGCCGGCTGGGTGCGCCGGTACCGGCGGGCGATGGAGCACCACGAGCCGCCCGCCGCGCGGTTCGCCCTCGACCCCGCCGACGAGTCCTCCTGGCGACCCGCGCTCGGGGTGTTCGGCCGGGCCGGGGACTGGGAGCGGCTCTTCGTCCGGGAGCTCGCCGAGGCGCACTGGCGGGAGGTGCTGACCCGTTGGTGGCCGCGACTGCTCCCGGGGCTGTTCGCGGGCCTGACCCACGGCCTGATCCGTACCGCCCACGCGGTACGTGGCCTGTACGCCGCGGGTGACGGGGCCACGCGCCTCCAGTTGGGCGAGCTCGCCAGGGGGCTGGCCTACTGGGCGGCCCGCTACGCCGAACTCCCGGGCAGCCCGGGGCTGTCCGGGCCGTACGAGCTGTCCGCCGCGGTCGCCGCACTCCCCCGCGTGCCACTGGAGGGCGGTCTGCGGCCGGACGCCGTGCGCCACCGCCTGGACACCCTCGACCGGCTCCCCGGCTACACCGAGGCGCTGACATGGCTGACTCCCCATCAGGCGCCCAGGCTGCTGGGCGAGATGACGGCGCAGTTCGCCGAGGTCTACCTCGCCCACCCCGAGGTGCCGCCGGTGCCGCTGATCCACGGTGTCACCGCGCCCGCCGCCGCGCGCATCGTGCTCCCGCACCTGCCGCAGGAGCTGCACGCGCCGACCGCGGCCCGGCTCTGGCAGGTACAGGCGGCGCTCCTGCTGGCCTTCACCGTGGACCGGCGCGAGGAGGGCACGTCGCCCTGGCAGACGTACCTCCCGGACCTGCCGCCGCTGCACGAACTGGGCGCGCGGGCCGCCGAACACGGCGACGAGCACGTCGTCAAGTTCACCGAGGCCTGCCTGCGCGAGTACGCCCTGCGGCCCGACCCGCGCTACCCGGCCGCCGCGTTCGCGGCACAGCGGCGCATCCCGCCGCTGGACGCGGGCGGCGCCATCGGGGCAGTGCACAGGGGGCGGCCCTGAGCGCGCACGACGCTCAGACGAAGTCGCCCGGCTCGCCGCTCGCTTCGCCGCTCGGTTCGAGGAACTCCAGCCGGTTGCCCACCTTGTCGAAGGCGTAGAAGCGGTCGAAGCCGGGGAAGCCGGTGTCCCGGACCACCGGGTGCCCGCCGTCCTCCAGGCGGCGGGCCAGGTCGCCGAGGCGGTGCACGAGTATCCCGGGGTGGGCCTTGCGCGCGGGCCGGAAGTCGGGCTCCACGCCCAGGTGGACCTCCAGGCGGTCGCCGCGGAACCAGCAGCCGCCGCGGCCCGCCAGCTCCGGGGGCTTCGCCACCTCGGCCAGGCCGAGCACGTCGCCCCAGAAGGCGCGGCACAGGTCCTCGGCGCCGGGCGGGATGGCGAGCTGGACGTGGTGCAGTCCGCCGAAGCTGTAGTGGGGGAAGGTTTCCGTCGTCACGGTGTGCTCATTTCCGGTGGAGGCGGTCGGGCTGTTCGTCGGTCATCGGGTCGCCCGCCGCGTGGATGCGCCAGTGCAGATCCTGTACCCCGGGTTCGCGGGAGAGCTCGGTGACCAGGCGTTCCAGGGCGACGGTGTCGGGGCCGTCCATGGCGAAGGTCACACGCAGCAGAACGGTGACCCTGTCGTCGGGTTCGGTGACGTGCATGCTGCGCATGCGCGCTCCGGACCCGGTGAACGCGATGACGCACAGGGCGCGCACCTTGGCCTCCGAGCGGCGGTCGCACCGGGCGTGCACGGTGCAGGCCGTCGGCACGGCGGGCTCGGGGAGGCGGGGGCGCCGGAGCAGGGGACGGTGCAGAAGTCTCACGGTGATACTCCTGGGCTGATCGGTCGTCGGCGCCGCGCGGCCGGTCCGCTCCGGCGACGGCGTACGGGGCCGCTGCCGTCGGACGGCCGCCCGGAGCGTACGGCGGGCGCGGCCGGACGTACGCGCGGAGGGACGGCCGGACCGTGGCGGGACGGCCGGGAGGGCGGCCCGACCGCGGGCGTGGGGAAGGTGGTTACCGCGTGCCGGAGGCCGGCGAGGACGGACGTACGCGGGGGCGACTGTGGCCCGGACTGCCGCAACTGCTGTCCATGTCTCTCGCCTCCTTCCGGCCGTGGCGCGCGGGGCGCCGGACGACGCGACGGGGAACGGACCGGCCCTCGCGGCCGGTTCACCCGTGGGTCGTCAGAGCTTTGACACTTCTCGAACCGACCGAAGCATAGCCCGAAACTTGCGCGACAACGCAAGTACTTGACGCGGCCTTGGCGCGGGCCGCTCCGCTCAGCGCGTCACGAGCACGACCGGGCGCAGCTTCTCCTCCAGGAGGGACAGCACGCGTTCGGCGTGCGGCAGCACCCAGGGGGAGAGCGTGGCGACGCCGACGGCGGCGGCGACGCCGGTCCAGGCCACCGGCCCCAGGGGCGTGCAGCCGAAGAAGTGGCTGACCAGGGGTGTCTGGACGATTCCGGCGAGCACGAGGGCGGAACCGAAGGTGGTGGCGAGCACGAGGGGGCTGCGCTGCCGTCCCCGGACGGTCTGGGTGAGCTGGGCCCCGACCACGCCGCACAGTGCCATGGTGCTGGTGCGCCGGGGTGTTCCCGGGGTGAGCCTGCCGATGAGCCAGGCCGTGGCCGCGCCGAGCGCGGTGACCAGTCCGCGCTGCCGGATCTGGCGGGTGAGCGGGGCGCCGAGCGCCGCGATGCCCACGGGGGTGTCGCCGGAGGGGCGGTCCCCGGTGTCCGGTTCCCCGTCCTGCGGTGTGACGGCGTCCTGCGGTGTGACGGCGACGGCCATCGCCGGGAACATGTCCGTCAGGAGGTTGACCAGCAGCAGTTGGCGCGTGGAGAACGGGGAGGCGCCGTCCAGCAGGGTGCCGAGCACGGTGAAGCCGACCTCGCCGAAGTTCCCGCCGATGAGGATGCTGATCGCGTCGGCGACGCTGCGCCACAGGGCCCGGCCCTCGGCGACGGCGTCGACGAGGACGGACAGTTCGTCGCCGGTGAGGACGAGGTCCGCCGCGTTGCGGGCGGCGGCGGAGCCGCGGGCCGCGATGCCGACGCCCACGTCGGCGGCGCGGATGGCGGCGGCGTCGTTGGCGCCGTCGCCGACCATGGCCACGACCCGCCCGGCCTCCTGGAGCGCCTCGACGACCTGGAGCTTCTGTTCGGGGGCGACGCGGGCCACCACTCCGCAGTCCCGCAGCAGCGCGGCCCGGCCCGCCCGGTCGAGGCCGGACAGCCGGTCGCCGGTGACGACACGTACGTCCTCCGGCCAGCCGAGGGCCACCGCGACCGCGCGGGCCGTCTGGGGGTGGTCGCCGGTGAGGACGACGGGCCGCAGTCCGGCCCGGCGCAGCCCGGCCACCAGCGGGGCGGAGCTCGCACGCGGGGTGTCGGCGAGGGCGACGAAGCCGAGGAACTCCAGTCCCCGGAGCGGCCGGTCGAGCGCTCCCGGAGTCTCCCGGGGCTCCAGTGTCCGCCGGGCCACGGCGAGCAGGCGCAGGCCCTCGCAGGCCAGGGTCTGTGCCCGTTCCTCCGCGTCGGCGGGGACGTCCTGGCAGTGCGGCAGGACGATCTCCGGCGCGCCCTTGACCACCAACTGGTGGGCGCCGTCGGCCGTTCGTCCGGTCGCGGCGGCGTAGCCGCGGCTGGCTTCGAAGGGCTGGGCCTCGGTCCGGGTCCAGTCCGGGTCGTCCGGGGCCGATGCGAGCACGGCCTCGTCGGTGGCGTGCGCGTGGCCGCCGGTGTCGTCGGCGGCGCACGGGCAGGCGCGGGCCGCGGCGCGGAGCACGTCGGCGGCCTCGGGGGCGTCGGCGGGGCAGGTGAGGCCCTTCGCGGTGACGAGGTGCACGACGCGCAGGCGGTTCTCGGTCAGGGTCCCGGTCTTGTCGAAGCAGATCGTGTCGACGCGGCCCAGGGCTTCGAGGGTACGGGGGGTGCGGACGAGGACGCCGCGGCGGCTGAGGCGGCGCGCGGCGGCCATCTGCGCGACCGTCGCCACCAGCGGGAGCCCTTCGGGGACGGCCGCCACCGCGACCGCCACCCCGCCGCCGACGGCTTCGCGCACCGGCCGTCCGCGCAGCAGGGAGAGCCCGGTCACGGCGGCGCCGCCCGCGAGGGTGAGCGGCAGCACGCGCTTGGTCAGTTCCTGCAGGCGGGCCTGGACGCCCGCGGGGGCCGGGGCACGTGCGGCCAGCGCGGCGGCCCGGCCGGCCTGGGTCTGGTCGCCCGTGCCGACGACGACGGCCCGGCCGCGGCCCGCGACGACGGTCGTTCCCTCGAACACCATGCAGCTGCGGTCCGCGACGGCCGCTCGTGGTGTGGCGGCCAACTGCTTGCGGGTGGGCAGGGATTCGCCGGTCAGCGCGGACTCGTCGATCTCCAGGTCGGCGGCCTCCAGCAGGCGGGCGTCGGCGGGCACCACGTCGCCCGTGGTCAGTTCGATCAGTTCGCCGGGCAGCAGCCGGGCGGCGTCCACGGTCGCCGTGGCGCCCGTGCGCGGGTCGGTGACGCGGCGGGCCGTCTGCCGCTGTCCCACGGCGAGCGCCGCCAGGGCCCGCTCGGCGCGCAGTCGCTGCACTCCGCCGACCAGGGCGTTCATCCCCAGCGCGCCGGTGACCAGCAGGGCGTCGACGGTGGAGCCGAGGACCGCGGAGGCGGCCGCGCCGACCGCGAGCACGGGCGTGAGCGGATCGTCGAGTTCGGCCCGCACGGCCGCGATCAGACGGGTCGTCAGACGCGCGGGGGCGAAGACCGGCAGATGTGCCAGCGCGCGGACGCGCGTGCGCGGCCCGTCCGGCGTGCCGGGCGCGGTACGGGGCGTACGGGCCAGCCGGGACAGTGCCTCGTCGGGCCGCAGGGCGTGCCAGGGTACGCGGGGGCCGGGGCGGGGCGCCTCGCGTCCGGCGGCTCTGTGCGCGGCCCGCCGTCCCGAGAACAGGGCGGCGACGGCGGCGGCGTTGACGGGGCTGAGGCGGATGCCGACGGGCAGCAGCACGCGGCGGGCCCGGGAGGCGCCTCCCGTGACGACCAGCAGCCCGGACAGCGCCGCCCCCGACTGGGCCAGGACGGTGGAGCGGCGGCCGACGTCCCGCGCGGCGGCGGCGGCCGTCAACAGCCGCCAGACGCCTTCCAGTCCGGTCGGCGCGAGGACGTCCGCGTCCCACACCACGGCGCCGCGGCCGTCGGTGAGGGACACGGCGAGGTCTCCGGCGAGGAGGCCCGCGAGCACGTCGTCGCCGGGGTCCCCGGAGTGGACGCGGGCGACGGTCAGGACCGTCTTCCCGTCGTCGTGGAGTGCCCGCACCACGTCGGCCGACGGGCGTTCCGGGGCGGCGATGACATCGGCCAGCGCGGCGAACTCGCCGAGCGACGGGTCGTCCACCACCACGACGTCGAGGCCGGCCCGGCGGGCCGCGTCGAGCACCGCCTCGGCGAGCGGGTCCAGCTCCCGGCCGACCAGTACGGTGCCGACGTCCTCCCCGTCCACCGAGACGGTCAGCACACCGGTGTCCGCGGGTTCCGCGCCGGGTGCCGGGCGCAGGACCGGTGCGGGGCCGTCGCCGCCGCCGCGCAGCGCGGTGGCCGCCGCGTGCCACAGCCGGTCGTGGTCCCAGGAGGCGGTGCCGGGTTGTACGTCGAGGACGGTCCGGCGCCGTCCGTGCAGGGCGCTGGGGTGGAGGACCACGGTGTCGACGAGTTCGAGCCGGCGCAGCCGTTCGACGTCGCGTACCAGTACGTCGTTGCGGGCGAGGGCGCCGCCCAGCGCGGCGGTGAACGCGGCCGGGCCGTACCGCGCGGCTTTCGGGGATCCGGCCAGGACCGCTTCGGCGGCTCCCGCCAGGCTGTGGGTGAACGCGAGCGTGGCGGCCGCGCCCACCAGGCTTCCGGTGACCGCCGTGTCGCCGTACTCCTCCCCCGGGCCGCGCCGTAACGGCGGCCGGGCCCGCTCCGGCGCGGCCGGGGCCGTACGGCCCGGCGCGCAGAGGGTGTCGTACGCCGCGTCGAACGCGGCGGCGCGGGCCAGTGCCTCCCCCAACTGGCCCGCGCGCAGCATCGCGTCCAGCACCAGCGCGGTCGGCGACTGTCCGAGGCCGTGCGTGGCGGCGTTGACCGCGGCCAGCAGCAGGTCGGCGCCCTGTGCGCCGAGTCCGCGGCGCAGGGCGCCCCGGACCCGGGAGTCCTCGCGCAGCAGCGTGACCGCGGCGGTGACCAGCCGTGGCGACTGCCGCAGGCGCATCGCCCGCGCGGTCACGGCCGTGGCGACGCCTGCCGCGTCACAGGCGAGGACGAACGCCAGGGCGCGGATGTCGTCGTCGGCGCCGGGCCGGGACGCGTACGGCCCGCCCCGGCCCGGCGCACGCGGAGACCGCCGGTCCGGCCCGGGGACCAGCGCGTTGCCTGCAGCCTTCGTCAGGCGTACGGCCGTGGTGGACGCCTGGGCCGCTTCGTCCGCGACGGCGCGCGCACCGGTGGAGGCGAGTCCGGCCACGCCGCGCAGCACGGCACCGGCCGGTGGGGCGAGGAGGCGGGCGGTACGGGCGGGGGCGGTGAGGGCGAGGCCCAGCCCGGCCGCGGGCAGGCCGGTCGGCAGACGCAGAACCACTGTCCTACTTTCGTGGGATGGCCGTACCCGGTCACGACGGCGGTGCGTCGCGGCGGCGTACGGAGAGAGCTCTGTGCCCGAGACGGCCGGGCTGCCGTTGACCTCGCCCGGCGGTTCAGCCGGCCGTGCGGTCCGGCGGGGGCGCCGCGTCGGCCGCGGCCGCGCCGCTCCTCCCGCTCCGCGCCTCGCCCGGCTTGGCCCTGGCGGTGCCCTTCGTCCGCTTGGGGGCGGCGTCGGCCGTTGCCGGGGCCTGCCGCTCGTCGGCCGGCGGCGCGCCCGTGCCGCCGCCGTTCCGGGGGCGCTGCTGCGTCAGCCACACGGCCGCCGCGCCCACGGCCGCCACGGGCCATTCGACGATGCCGACCGCGCCCAGGACGCCGACACCCGCGTACACCGCGATGCGGCGCGCCTGGGGAGACACCGAACCGACCACGTCCAGCACGCCGTTCGCGGCCCCCTTCACCAGACCGGAGCCGGGCACGTGGTCCACCACCGCCCTCACCGCCCCGACCGGGCCGGACGGCCCCGCCGGCCGTGACGAGGACGGGGGCAGTATGCCGGCGCTCTCGCTCATGAATTCTCCCAACACGGATCGCGGGCACGGCCCCAACAAGCCTTGCCCTCCTGGGGGTTTGTCTTTGCCATCTCTTGTTTCCCCAAAGTTGCCTTGACAATGTGCGCGCGGCGTCATGATTCTCGAGATACCGAGAGGTGTCCTCCCGCGACGCGGGGGTTCCCCGGCGCGTACGGCATCCACGGGTGCCCAGGCCGCGAGGAGGTGAGGGGCTTGAGTCCCTGGCATAGTCCCGAGCCCGTTCCCGGGCCCGTCACCCGCCCGTCATCGCCCGGTCGCCGCTCACGCGCCCGTTGACCTCCCCGTGCGCCGGCCTCCCCGCCCCAGGGGCCCCGAGGCATGCCGGGGCCCGGTCGCGCGCGTCCGCACGTGACCGGGTCCGCCCCGCCTCCCGGAGTCCACCGTGCGCGTTCAGCTGATCTGGCCGAACCTGGCCGTGTCCTGTCTTCCCTGTCCCAGCGTCACCTTCGTCGTACCCGACGTCCCCTGCGACGCGTTCCGCCCGGTGCTGCGGTGGGCCCTGGCCCACGCGGAACCCGTCCTCGGCAGTGCCGCGGACGCCGCAGGCGCGGGCCTCGCCGCGCAGTTGCTCCTCCGGTCGGCCCTCCGTCTGCTGCTGCGGGCCCTCGACGGGCCGGAGCGCGGTGCCGTCCCCGCTCCGGCCGTGGCCGGGTGAGCGGGCGTCAGCCGAGGGCCTCCGCCAGCAGGGCGGCGGCCCCGGCGACGAGGGGGTCGTCGGCCTTCGCGGCGGGATCGTCATGGGTCGTCAGGACGGCCAGCACGATCGGGGGCCGGCCGGGGGGCCAGGCGATGCCCACGTCATTGTTGGTGCCGTAGGACCCGCCGCCGGTCTTGTCGCCGACGATCCAGTCCTTGGGCAGGCCGGCCCGGAGGCGGTAGGTGCTGGTCGTGTTGGCGCGCAGCCATCCGGTCAGCCGTCGCCGGTCCCGCTGGTCGAGCGCGTCGCCGAGCACGAGACGCTCGTAGGTGCTGCCGATGGCACGGGGGCTGGTGGTGTCGGTCACGCGGCCCGGTTCGGCCGAGTTGAGGTCGGGTTCCCAGCGGTCGAGCCGGGTCGTGCGGTCCCCGATGGAGCGGCAGAAGCGGGTGACGGCCGTGGGGCCGCCCAGTTCGCGGAGGAGGAGGTTGCCCGCGGCGTTGTCGCTGAAGGTGATGGTGGCGTCGCACAGCTCCGCGACGGTCATGCCGTTCGCGACGTTCTCGTCCTTGCTGGTGACAGGGGCGTGGCCCGTCGCCTCGGCGTAGTCCTTGGTGTACCGGATGCGCTTGGCGAGGAACTCGCCGTTGTGGTCGAGGTCCCGCAGGACGGCGGCGACGGCGAGCGTCTTGAACGTCGAGCACATCGGGAACAGTTCGTCGGCGCGGTACCGCACGGTCCTGCCCGTGGCCGTGTCGTGGGCGAACACACCCAGGCGGGCGGAGTGCTCCTGTTCCAGCCTCCTCAGCCGCCGGGAGATCCCTTCCGCCGCCTCCGCCCGGGACGTCGAGGCGTACGCCGTTCCCCCCGCCCCCACGGACATGGCGGCGGCCAGCGCCGTCCCCGCGCCGAGGGCCAGTACCGCGCGGCGGGGCGGGCGTGCTCCTGTGGTCTCCAAGATTGCTCTCTCCTCGTACTCGTCGGTCACGATGTCATCCAACACGCCTCTCATGCGATAACTGGTTCCACTTAAGTGGCATTCGATCTCATTTTTATCTTCTGACATCGTTCGTCACTGGTGACCCGGCGGCTCACCCTGGCCGGGCCGAGAGCGTCGGCGCCCGGGGATTGTCAGTACCGCGTGCGAAGCTGATCCAGTGCTGTTCACGTCCTTGAGGGGGGACTTCTGATGAGCGACGAGACGAGCGACGATCAGCAGCGATCGCCGGGGCAACGGGCGGTCGGCCCGGCGGACTTACCGACGGCTTCGGCCGCTCCCGCGTGGCGCCGCCGCAGGGTGTTGGTTTCCGGTGTCATCGCGATCCTGATCACCACGGCCGTGGTCCTGATCAACGTCTTCGAGCCGGAGCACGAGAAGACGCTGCCCACCGGGATCGAGCAGCCCGTCGACACCAGGGCGGCCCCGGCCCCCGACCACAGGCTCTCCGCCCCGGAGACGGTCCTGGGCGACTACCACCGGGGGCATGGGACGGGCATCAGCACAAAGGAGAGGAACGGGGAGAACCTGTTCATGTGGCTGGGCATGAAGGCACCGCGGGTCGCCGCCTCGCTCTACGAGCAGCCTGACGACGAGGAGGGTGCCACCCGGGCGCTGATGTTCAGGGGCGGCTGGGGCAGGGTGGAGGATCCCGGCAAGGCCGTTGACCTCTACTTCTTCTTCCTGACCAAGACCGCCCCCGTGCCCATGCGCGGCCCGGCGATGGAGCTCGATGCGGGCAAGCCGGAGAAGTTCTCGCCCCGAGGCCTCGACGACGCCACGATGAAGTGCCAGTTCGCCCACGAAAAGCGGTCCGACCCCGGGGCGTCGCCGCTTCCCGTACCGCTGTGTGTCTGGGCCGACCACGACACCGTGGGTGCCACGTTCGTCTTCGACTTTGTGAAGGCGGGCGGTGCCGGTGCGAGCCTGGCCGAGGCGGCCGATGCGGCTGCCCGGTTGCGAGGGGAGATACGCGTCCCGAGCAGGTAGCGACAACCGCCCGAGGGACCGCGGTGCCGGACGACCGGATGCCACCACGCCCCCGCTGACCCCTTCGGCCTCAAATCACCTCGTGCGCCGTGCCGTTCGGCGGAACCATCGGACCTCTGGCCCCGAACACGGAGGTGTGCGCGCCATGAAGCCGAGCAGCGTTCGCAGGGGTGCCGCGGTCGTGGCGGTGGTCGTCGCCGCGGGTTTCGTCGGCGGGTGCAATCGCGGGAGCAACACCGGTGGCGGAAGGCATACGGGTCCGGCGGTGGGTGTGGATCTGCCGCGGTCCGATTCGGACTTCTGGAATTCGTATGCGGCGTATCTCAGATCGGAGGGGAAGGGCACGAACCTGCTGCCGGTCAGCAACTCGCAGAACGACATCGGGAAGCTGGTGGCCAATATGCAGGTGTTCCAGGACACCGGGGCGAAGGCCGTGGTCATGGCACCTCAGGACACGGGTGCCGTCGCGTCCGCGCTGAAGCGGCTCGCCGACCGGGGCATACCCGTGGTCAGTGTCGACACCAGGCCCGACAAGGAGCGGGTCTACATGGTCGTGCGGGCCGACAATCGGGCGTACGGCGTCAAGGCCTGCCGCTTCCTCGGCGGCCGGCTGGGGGGACGGGGGAAGGTCGCCGAGCTCCAGGGGTCGCTGGACTCCGTCAACGGGCGTGACCGGTCGGAGGCCTTCGCGGACTGCATGGGGAAGGAGTTCCCCGGCATCGAGGTCTTCCCGCTGCCCACCGACTGGAAGGGCGATGTCGCGTCCGCGAAGCTGCAGAGCCTGCTGGCCCAGCACCCCGATCTCAACGGCGTCTACCTGCAGGCCGGCGGTGTCTTCCTGCAGCCCGCGCTCGCGCTCCTCCGGCAGAAGGGCCTGCTGCGGCCGGCGGGGGAAGCGGGCCACGTCACCGTCGTCTCCAACGACGGCATCCCCCAGGAGCTCGACGCCATCCGCAAGGGGCAGATCGACGCCACCGTCTCCCAGCCCGCCGACCTGTACGCCAGATACGCCCTCTACTACGCCCGCGCGGCGGCCGGCGGAAAGAGGTTCGGCCCCGGTCCGACCGACCACGGCTCGACGGTCGTCAAGCTGTCCAACGGTCTGGAGGACCAGCTCCCCGCGCCCCTGGTGACCAAGGAGAACGTCGACGACAAGTCCCTGTGGGGGAACGGTGTCGGCAAGTGACCGGAAGGACGACGCCCTTCCCCCATGGCGAACCCATGGCGAGCCCATGACGAACGCCGCTTCACAGGTCCCGGTGGCGGAAGCCATCGGCGTCTCCAAACGCTTCGGAGCCACAGTCGCGCTGCGCGACGCCCGCATCTCCGTCCTGCCGGGCGAAGCGCACGCCCTGGTCGGCCGCAACGGCGCGGGAAAGTCCACGCTCGTCTCGCTCCTCACCGGTCTCCGGAAGCCCGACGAGGGCACTCTCCTGTTCGACGGCGAGGCCGCTCCCGCCTTCGGTGACACCGGCGCCTGGCGCTCCCGGGTGGCCTGTGTCCACCAGCGGTCCACCGTCCTTCCCGACCTCACGGTCGCGGAGAACCTCTTCCTCGGGCGCCAGAGCACCTCGGCACTGCGCCCCATCCGCTGGAAGCGGCTGCGCCGGGAGGCGGCACAACTGCTCGGCGCGTACGGCGTGGACGTCGATCCGGCCCGCCCGGCACGCGAACTCACCGTGGGGGAACGGCAATTCGTGGAGATCGCCCGCGCGCTGTCCTCCGGTGCCCGGTTCGTCGTCCTCGACGAGCCGACGGCGAAGCTCGACGCCCGCGGTATCGAGCGCCTCTTCGTCGAGCTGCGGGCCCTGCGGGAGCAGGGGGTGGCGTTCCTCTTCATCTCGCACCACCTGCGCGAGGTCCACGAACTGTGCGGCACCGTCACCGTCTACCGGGACGCGCGCCACGTCGTGACCGCGCCGGTGTCCGAGCTCGGCCACGCGGCGCTGGTGGAGGCGATGACGGGGGAACGGGCGTCCGCGGCGCCGTACCACGAGCCGGGCGCACCGGTCCGCGAGGACGCCCCCGTCCTGCTCTCCGTCACCGGGCTGACGCTGCCCGGTGCCTGCCGGGACGTCTCCTTCGCCGTACGGGCCGGGGAGGCCGTGGGGCTGGCGGGCTCCGCGGCGAGCGGCAGCGTCCGGGTCGGGGAGGCCGTCGCGGGGCTGTGCCGTGCGCGGGCCGGGCGCGTCGAGGTGGCGGGGCGCCCCGTCCGCGAAGGCAGCGTGCCGAGCGCGCTCGCCGCCGGGATCGCCCTGGTCCCCGAGGACCGGCACGCGCAGGGCCTGTTCGCCGGGCGCGGTGTGCGGGAGCACATCGCGCTCGGCGCCGGGAAGCGGACCGGGCCGTTCGGTGTCGTCCTCCCGTCCCGCGAGCGGGCCGTGGCCGAGCGCATGATCGCGGATCTGGACATCGAGGCACCGGATGCCGCGGTGCCCGTCGCGGCGCTGTCCGGCGGCAACCAGCAGAAGGTCGTCGTCGCCCGCGCGCTGGCCGGGGATCCGCGGGTGCTGGTGGCGATCCGTCCGGCCAACGGTGTCGACGTCAGGTCGAAGGAGTTCCTGCTCGGCAGGGTCCGGCGGTTCGCGGACGGCCGGCGGGCGGTGCTGGTGGTCTCCGACGAGCTGGACGACCTGCGGGTGTGCGACCGGGTCCTGGTCATGTGCCACGGGCGGATCACCGCGGAGTTCGCGCGCGGCTGGAGCGACGGCGAACTGGTCGCCGCCGTCGAGGACGTGGCGGAAGCGCCGGGGAAGCCAGGGAAGCCGGGGAAGCCAGGGAAAGGGGACGGCGATGCCGCCCGTCACTGACGTCGTCCGCGCGGCGGGAGGCGCCTGGTCGCGCGGGCCGGGCCGGGGCGTCGTCCTCGCGCGCCTGCGGAGCCTCTCGCTGGTGCCGGTGCTGCTGGCGCTGGGGGTGATCGGTTTCGTCGTGTCGCCGGCATTCCTCACCTCGGACAACCTGCTCGGTGTGGCCCAGCAGTCGACGGAGCTCGGGGTGCTGGTGCTCGCCGAGGCGCTCGTCCTCATCGGCGGGCGGATGGACCTCTCCCTGGAGTCGACCATCGGTGTCGCGCCGGTCGTGGCGATGTGGGTGGTGCTGCCGCCCGACGGCGGGCGGTTCCACGGGGCGGGTCTGCTGCCCGGCGCGTTCTCGGTGCCGGTGTGCCTGCTCGTGGGTGCGCTGGTCGGCGCGCTGAACGCCTTTCTGATCCTCGGGTTGCGGCTCAACGGGTTCATCGTCACCCTGGGCGCGCTGACCATGCTGCGCGGTCTGCAGATCGCCGTGTCCAAGGGGCAGTCGATCGTCGAGGTGCCCGCGTCGTTCACGTACCTCGGACAGGCCGTGTGGCTCGGGGCGCCGGCCGCCGTGTGGATCACGGGTGTGCTGTTCCTGGTGGGCGGGCTCGCGCTGGCCTGGTTCCGGCACGGCCGGGCGCTGTACGCCATCGGCGGCAACCCGGAGGCCGCGCGCGTCGCCGGGATCCGCGTCGACCGCGTCACGTGTGCCGTTCTCGTGCTGGCCGGTCTGCTCGCCGCCTTCGCGGGCATTCTCTACACCGGTCACTACGGCTCGGTGTCCGCGACCCAGGGCAGCGGCTGGATCTTCCAGGTCTTCGCCGCGACCGTGATCGGCGGGGTGAGCCTCAACGGCGGGAAGGGCACGCTCTTCGGCGCGCTGACCGGTGTGCTCACACTGCAGCTGGTGGTGAACGTCATGACGCTGGCGGGCGTCCCCCCGTTGTGGAACCAGTTCCTCAACGGCGTGATCATCATCGTGGCCCTGGCCCTCTCCCGCTTCGCGTCGGGCGAACGCCAGGAGTGAGCGCCAGGAGTGAGCGCCAGGAGTGAGCGCCAGGAGTGAGCGCCAGGAGTGAGTGTCAGGGGCGGGGTGTCAGGGGCGGAGTTCCCCCGGCCGGTCTTCCCCGGAGTGCCGGACCCGGTCGGGGACCGGAGTATGGGGGGCGTGCCGTTCCATGCGACAGCCCTGCCCCGTACGGGGGCGCGCCCGTGACCCGGCGGGCCGGGCCCGTGC
Source organism: Streptomyces sp. NPDC002537 (assembly GCF_053594975.1). Taxonomy (NCBI): domain Bacteria; kingdom Bacillati; phylum Actinomycetota; class Actinomycetes; order Kitasatosporales; family Streptomycetaceae; genus Streptomyces; species Streptomyces sp. NPDC002537. The sequence continues at coordinate 42,862 of NZ_JBSFWT010000013.1, read as the reverse complement.
GTGTACGGCGCGTCTACGAGTCCCCCTCGCCGGACGACGGCGTGCGCGTCCTGGTCGACCGGCTGTGGCCGCGCGGCCTGGGCAAGGCCGGCGCCCGGATCGACGAGTGGCCCAAGGCGCTGACCCCGTCGACCGAGTTGCGCCGCTGGTACCACGGGCCCGACGGGGACCACGAGGAGTTCGTCCGCCGGTACGAGGCCGAACTGACGGCGCCCGAAGCGGCCCTGGCGCTGGAGGGCGTCCGGTCCCGGGTACGGGAGGGTGAGCGGATCACCCTGCTGACGGCGGCCAAGGACCCTTCGGTCAGCCACACGGCGGTGCTGGCGCGACTGCTCGCCGAGTAGTGGTCACCGGGGACGGGAAACCGCCCGTTCCCCGGCGGGGGAACGGGCGGCGGCGTCGGGTCAGCGGCTCCGGGCCGGCTGGTCGGCCTTGCCGAGCTCGGTGATCCTGCCCGTGAACGGGTCCTTCCAGCCCCACCAGTCGCCGATGCCGGCCACGGCCGGGGCGCCGTCGTCGACCCACTTGCGGTTGACCATGTGCTCGAACTCCAGGCCGGCGCCGGAGTTCGCGTTGATCAGGTGGCCGTCCTGCTGGAGCCACAGCTGGGTGGCCACGCCGGGGACGCAGGTCCACTGCTGGACCGGGGCACCGACGTCCTTGCGGGAGTCGGCGATCTCCAGGCACTTGCCGCTGTTGACGTTGACGATCTGGTACTCGGCGTTGCTGGGCTGGTAGCCGTCGCCTTCGGTGACCTTGACGGCCTTCCAGAAGGCGCCCTTCTGGCCCTTGCAGGTCCACTGCTGGGCCTTGGCACCGTTCTTCGTGCTGGAGCCGTCGATCTCCAGGCACTTGCCCTTGCTGGTGAGGGTGTTGACGATCAGATCGCCACCGGGCGACGCCGCCTGGCCCACGCCGGGGGCCGTCATCACCAGGGCGGCACCGGACGCCGCCACAGCCGCGAACTTCGCGACAGTCTTCATGTTCGTTCTGCCTCGATTCCTCTCGGCGCGCCGGCACGTGCGGCGTTCCCCGAGTCGTTCGAGATCCTATAAATCCCGGGTGCTCCGCCCGCGCGGGAGAGATGAGACGCGGGACACATCGCTTTCCGGGCTATCCGGCCGTGCTACTCGGCCGTGCGGCTCAGGAACAGGCCAGTGATCGTGTCCAGCCGGGCGGTCCCGCCGTGTGCCTCGATCACCCGCCGGACGTCCGTGAGCACCACCTCCCGCAGGGCCTCGGGCAGCATGCGGTAGCCGGAGTGCGAGGCGAGCAGGTCGGACAGGCCCCGTGCGGAGTACTCGTGCACGGAGTCGTACTCCTGGTACGTCACGTCCGTGAAGCCGCCGTCCGCCGCCATCTCCCGGTGCACCGAGGACTCCGCGCCGGGAACCCTCCACCGGGGGCGAAGCTCGTGGAAGGCGTTCGGGAGTTCGTCGGCGAGGTGGCGGTCGTGCACGGCGGCCAGTTCCTCCTCCACGCCGTCCCCGGCCACGGTCCATTCGTTCCAGAACAGTGCGACGGTCCCGCCCGGACGCAGCGCGGCCCGCGCGCGTGCCCATCGCGTCTCCGGGTCGACCCAGTGCCACGCCTGCGCGGAGTAGAGGAGGCCGTAGGGGGCGGCCGGTCGCCAGGTCTCGAAGTTGTCGACGTCGACGGTGACATGGGGTGTTCCGGCGCACCTGCGGGTGAGTACGCCGACCATCTGCGGGTCGGGCTCGACGCAGGTGACCGGGATGCCGCGGGCGGCGAAGGCGAGCGTGGCCTTGCCGGTGCCCGCGCCGACCTCCACGGCGGGGGCGCCGTCGAGACGCGCGTAGTCGAGGACGTCGGTGACGAGCCGGTCGGGGTACCCGGGGCGGAACGTGTCGTACTGCTCGGCGACCTCGCCGAACACGTGGCGCCGTTCGCGCCGGGCCGCGGCGGGGGTCGCTGTCGGGTCTTCAGCCATGGGCCCACCCTAGAGCGCCGTCCCGGGAACCCTCTTGGGGCGTCCCCGCGTTCTCCGTGCGAACGGGTACGTGAACGAAACGGGTGGCGGCGATGGACGAACTGGTTCCCGGTGGCAATGTGCCGCTGCCGGACGGGGTGCTGTCGCTGCGCGTGCCGGGGCCGTTCGACCTGTCGGCGATCATCACCGATGAGAGCGGCAAGGTCGGCGGTGACGGCGACTTCGTCTTCTACAACCAGCCGGAGGCACCCGGCACCCGGCTGTCGGAGGGCGGCCTCACGGTCGATCCGGCGCGGCTGCGGGCCGGGGCGAGCCGGGTCACGCTGATCGTCAGTCCCGCCGAACCCGGCACGCCGCTCGGCGGGCTGCCCGTGCCGACGCTGTCGGTGACCGGCAACGGCCGGGGTGTGCTGGCCCGCTTCACTCCCCGGCGCCCCGGCGGCGAGACCGTGCTGCTGCTCGCGGAGATCTACCGACGCGGCGCCGTCTGGAAGCTGCGCGCGCTCGGGCAGGGGTACGCGGACGGGCTGGCCGGGCTCGCCCGCGACTTCGGCGTCGACGTGCTGAACGAGGGCGCGGAGCCCGTTTCCCCGGCTCCGGCGGGCGGCTCGGACGGTCTCGCCGGGCTGGTCAACTCCGGCCGGGCGCACAGCGGAGCCCCGCCGGTGACGGTGGAGCCGCGGCTCACGGCGGCCGCGCGGGGGCACGCGTCGGCGATGGCGGCGCAGGGGCGGCTCAGTGCCGAGGGCCCGGACGGGGTGTCCGTCTTCCAGCGCGTCACCGGAGGCGGTTACGCCTATCTGGGCATCGCCGAGCACCTGGTCTCTGGGCCCCGTTCGGAGGGCGAGTTCCTGGAGTACTGCCTGGGCCACGAGGAGGCGCGCGGCCCGCTGCGCGACGCGACGCTCACCGAGGTGGGGCTGGGCCACGCCGTGGACGCCCGTTCCGGCACCACCTATTGGACGGCCCTGTGGGCGAAGCCGTTCAGCATGGACGGCCTGGCCCGGACGGCCGCCGAGGTGGTCGCGCTCACCAATGCCGAGCGGACGGCGGCCGGTCTGCGGCCGCTGGCCGACGACCGGCTGCTGGCCGCGGCCGCGCAGGGGCACTCCTCGGACATGGTGGCCCGCGACTTCTACGCGCACACCTCGCCCGAGGGGCGTCAGCCCTGGGACCGCGCCGCCGCCGCGGGGTGCACGCACCGGGGCATCGGCGAGAACATCGCGTGCGGCCAGCGGTCCCCCGCCGAAGTGGTCCAGGGCTGGATGGACAGTCCCGGGCACCGGGCCAACATCCTCAAGCCGGACTTCACCCACATAGGCATCGGCTTCGCGGGCGGCGGCCGCACCGGCACGTACTGGACCCAGTTGTTCGGCCTGTCCCCCTGACCGCCGTCCGGGAGCAGTTCGCGCGCCTCCCCTGTCCGGGCCGGCCACCGGCAACAGCCGTACGCCTTCGGGCAGTTCGACCGCGCGCAGCGGGTCGTGGACATCGGTGACCATCGGTGTCTCCACGGGCCCGGGTGCACATCGTGCGGCCGTACCGGGCAAATACCGCATCGGGAGTACGGGCCCGCCAACGTATTTCCTTGTGCGTCACTGGATCACAGGAGCCCGCGAGCGCAGGAATTTCCGCTACAGAATCGTTCTTCCACAGCTGCTTGATCGTTCTACCACCGAGTAATCCGGAGGCCTTCCGACGGACCTCGGGAGCGCACCTTTTCGGGTATCCCAAATCTTTCGACACAGCTTCACCAACGGTTGGCGATCTGCTACGTTGGGTACGCTCAAGACACGTCAGGGGGACGCCGTGCGGAGAAAAGAATTCGCTGTGGGCGTGCGCAGTCTGATCGACCCCACGGGCCAGTCGTTTCCCGCGCGTTCAGCCCCTCGCATCACGCGGCCGCGAAGTTTCGACGACAGTTCCGAAGTGCTGATATCGGCCCTGCGCGAAGCGGGACGGAAAAGCGCCGGGGCGGAGTCGGCACGACGGCGGCAAGGGCTCTGCGGGCACCCGGAACTGACCAGGCTGCGCATCGCGGCGGTGGCCGGAAGCTTTCTCTCGGCGGTGTCGACGCTGGGCTTCTGCACCCTCGCCTTCGCGAGCGACGCCGAGTGGCCGCTGATCGGCGTGTGGGCGGTGTCGGCCGCGGCCACCCTCGCCATCCTGGCCTTCTTCACCGCGCTGCGCCGGTCGCTGGTCAAGCAGGCCATGCGGCTCCAGGTCTCCCACGAGATGTTCTGCGCCGCCCTGCGGGGCATGGCGGAGGAGCAGGTGCTCGACCTGGAGGCCAAGCAGTTGCTGCGGCACAGCCAGGACGATCCCGAGCTGGCCAACGCCATCCTCGCGGGCATCGTCCGGGAGTACACGGACGCCGAGCAGTCCGCCGGGAGGAGCGCGGAACCGGACCGAGGGCATACATTCTCCGTCCTGGTGGACAAGGTGACGAAACCGGCCAACCAGGACCATCTGATCGCCCGGACACTCCGCCGGCTGGCCTCGGACGTGGACGCGGACGTGAGCGAGGCGCGCTGATGACCGACAACGGGGGAACCACCGAATCGACGGTCGCCATCGACCAGTTGATGGAGCTGGTGAAAAATCTCGAACATGTGAATTCAAGAAATTTACGGCGCGCCATTCGGTCCATCAATATGGACGCCCGTAACCAACGGCTCGACGTCATTCTGGGAAATGCCACGACGGCGTTCGGGCAGTGTCTGTCCGGCGGCCTCGTACTGGCCTATCTCTGGGTCGGATATCAGATGGTCCAGAGAGGCGACGCGGGATATTGCGTGCTGCTCTGCGGAATGCCCGTCACGTCCGTCGCCTCCATCTTCGCGCTGAAGAAGCTCCCGGCGGCCCAGGCCCTGGGCACCATGACGCGCGTATCGAGGCGGCTGCGCCGCGCCCCCTCCGTCGGCGCGGGAGTCCAGGACGCCACCGCGTCCACCGGGCAGAGCGGCAACGGACCGGCCGCCTCCTGATCCCGCCGTCCGCGGGTGCCCGGCCGCCGACCGCGGCCGCCCGCCCCGTACGCGCGACGCGCCGCCGCACAACTCCGCGCCTGGGAAGTGCCGTTGACCCGGCTGCCGCCAGGCGCCGCCCGGGAGTGCCGTCCGGCCCCGGGCCCTACCCCGACCTTCTACGCCTGGATGGAGCTGTCATGGCCGATTCCGACTTCCCCGGCCCGGAGGGCCGTACGGACGACGCGCTCGTGACCGAGCTCGAGGCGCTCATCGGCGAGACCGCCCGCGTCGCCCGACGCCATGGCTGGACCGCCGTCGCCGAGGCCGCGGCCGCGCTGCCGGAGCGGGACGACCGGGCCGTCCTGCTGTGCGCCTCGCCCAAGGCCGACGCCACCGCCCTCGCCGCGTACCTGCGCGACCGGCTGCCGGAGCTGGAGCTGCGTACGGCCCCGCTGGAGCCCCTGCACGCCGATCCGTCGGCGGCGCTGCGCGCCAACCGGGTCGTCCTCGCCCTCGGCTGCGCCGAGTTGCTCAGCCACGAGGCGGCCACGGCCGGCGCGTTCCTGGCGGCCCGCCCGCCGGGCACCGTGCTCGTCGTCCTCACCGGTGCCGACGCGCTGTCCGGGGACGACGACCTCGGTCTGGTGGCCCGGCGCATCTGGCGCGTCCTGTACGCGGGCCCCGGCGAGCAGTGGACCGGCCGCGGGCTCGCGGAGCTCGGCTGCCTGCTGTGGAGCGCCGAGGACCTCGCGGCCGCCGCCGAGCCGCTGCACAGCCTGCTCGTGCGGGACGCCGCCGCGCTGCGGTCGCGGCTGCGGGCGGACGTCGTCGTGCCCGCCGGGCTGCTCCACGACCGCGTCACCCGCCTGTTGGGCCTCGCCGCCGACCACCTCGCGGCGCAGCGCGCCGACGCCGCGGCCGGGGCCCGTGCGGTGCTGGAGGGCGGCCGCCGGAAGGTCGTGGGCGTCGTCGACGTCGAGACGGCGGCCGCGGAGCGGGAGACCGTCGCCTCGCTGCGGGTGCTGGAGCGGGATCTGCTGCGGGGGCTGGCCGGTTTCCTGGAGCGGCACCGCCAGGAGGCGGCCGAGCCCGCGCGGGCCCGCGGTCTCGTCACCGGCTATCTCGACCGGGGCACGCGCAGTTGGGCGGCCGCCGCCACGTCCGGGCTGCGGGCCCGTGCCGCGCGGATCAACCTGGCGGTCGCGGAGGTGTTCGGGGAGGCGGAGCGGGCCCTCGTCGCGCACGGCGTGGCGGCGGGCACGGTCGGTGCCCCGCCGTCGGTCTCCCTCGACGCCGCCGCCCGCGGCCCGCTCCCGGCGGCCGGGGGACGGCCCGCGGGGGCGAAGCCGCCGGGGGTGCCCACGGAGATGGTCGTCGGCGGGGCGCTCGGGGCCGCGGCCGGGGCCGTGATGACCAACAGGCTGGGCACGGTCCTCGGGGCCGGGGTCGGGGCGGCGGCCGGCGGCGTGCTCCACCGTCTCCAGACCGAGCAACAGGTCGGCCGCGCGGCCGCGTACGGCAGGTCCGCCGTACGGGACCGGGTCGCCGCCCTCGTCGACGGTGTCCCGGCGGCCGTCCGCCGGGAGACGGATGCGCTGCGCGCCGCCGTGGAGCGGACGCTGGACCGTGTCACCCGGGTCCTGGGGACGGTGGACCCGCCCGACCGGCCCGGCGCCGGGCCGGAGGCCGTGGACGCGCTCGGCGGACTGCGGCACAGGCTCGCGGAGCTCGACGACCGACGGCTGACGTCCGGCAGTTGACGACCGGCGGCCGGCGTCGGGCCGGCGCACCGGGCGAGGGCTGCCGCTGCTCCGTCGACGGGTGGGCGGCGCGTGGCCCTTGGGGCCGGCGGGGAACCGCGGCGGTCCGTCAGGCGGGGGCGTGTCCGTCGGCCAGCCCTCTCACCGGGTACGGCACGAACGTGCTGCTGTTCTCGTCGACGGCGAGCGTCATGCCGAGGGGCGGTACGGCGCGCTGGGGGCAGTCGAGGCGTTCGCAGACGCGGCAGCCCATGCCGATCGGGGTGGCCGCGGAGATCCGGCCGAGGTCGAGGCCGTCAGAGTAGACGAGCCGGGAGGCGTGCCGGATCTCGCAGCCGAGCCCGATGGCGAAGGTCTTGCCGGGCTCGCCCCAGCCGCCGCGGTGGCGGGTGACGGTGCGGGCGGTCCACAGGTAGCGGCTGCCGTCCGGCATGGCGGCGATCTGGACGTGGATGCGGCCGGGGGCGGCGAACGCCTCGTAGACGTTCCACCGGGGGCAGGTGCCCCCGGCCCGGGAGAAGTGGAATCCGGTGGCCGACTGCCGTTTGGACATGTTGCCCGCGCGGTCGACCCGGACGAAGGAGAACGGCACGCCGCGCAGCCGTGGGCGCTGGAGCGTGCTGAGCCGGTGGCAGATGGTCTCGTAGCCGAGGCCGAAGCGGTCGGTGAGCCGCTCGATGTCGTAGCGGACCTCCTCCGCCGCGGTGTGGAAGGCTCGGTACGGCAGGATCAGCGCGGCGGCGAAGTGGTGGGCGATGCCGATCCTGGCCAGCGACCAGCTCGTGGAGCCCTCCGCGTAGTCCTCGGCGGCGAGGCGGGAGAGCTCGTCGCCGTATTCGAGCAGGGCGAGCTGGGTGGCCATCCGGAAGGCCCGCTGGCCGGGGCGCAGCCGGTTCGAGAGGTGCAGGATGCGGTCGGCCGGGTCGTAGTGGTGGAGCCGGTCGGTGCCGGTGGCGGTGGCGAGCCGGACCCCGTGGTGTGCGGAGAGCCGGGCGGTGAGGGCCCGCAGGGCGGTGCCGGGGCGGATGTCCAGCTCGGCGGCGAGGCCCTCGGCGGCGGTGTCGGTGTCGTGGAGGTAGTTCTGCCTGCGGTGGAAGAACTCGCGGATCTCCTCGTGCGGCGTGCGGGGCAGGGCGGGGCCGGTGGTGCCACGGCCTTCCGCGGCCTCCGCGAGCTGTTCGGTCAGGGCCTGGTGGCGGCGGCTCAGTCCGAGGAGGACGTCCGCGACGGCGGGCAGCCGGGAGGCGAGTTCGGCGAGGTCGGAGGGCGTCACCCGGCCCGCGGTGACCTCGTCGGCGAGGGCTTCGCGCAGGTCCGCCACGGCCCTGCTGGTGTCGCGCTCGGAGAAGAACCCGGGGTCGACGCCGAACGTCTCGGTCAGGCGCAGCAGTACGGGCACGGTCAGCGGACGGGAGTCGTGCTCCATCTGGTTGAGGTAGCTGGGCGAGATGGCGAGCGTCCGGGCCAGTTCGGCCTGGCTGAGGTGCCGTTCCTCGCGCAGTCGGCGCAGGCGCGCCCCGGCGTATGTCTTGGCCATCGCCACAGCCTAGCCAGCCGCCTTCGCAGAGTTGGCAGAACGGGTGCGGAAGATTTGCGGAACTTGGCATTCGGCCATGGTTGTCAGCGTTCTGTTTCGCTGCGAGAGTCGTCGTACGGCCCGCCGGAAAGCCGCCGGAAGTCGCCTCTCCGCGCCGGTGGCGGCACGGCGGGCCGCGGCGCCTCACCGGGGGTCCTTGTTCTTCGCACTCTTGGCAAGACGCTCGTGGTTCACACCGATACCGGGAGACAGTCATGGCACAGGCAGGGACGTCGGCGGTCGATGGGCTGGCGCGGCGGTGGGCCACCGATCCACGCTGGCGGGACGTGCGGCGTACGTACACCGCCGCGGACGTGGTGCGGCTCAGCGGGACGGTCCGGGAGGAGCACACCCTGGCCCGGCGGGGTGCCGAGCGGCTGTGGAGGCAGTTGCACGAGCTGGACTACGTGCACGCCCTGGGCGCGCTCACCGGCGGTCAGGCCGTGCAGATGGTGCGGGCCGGGCTGCAGGCCGTCTACCTTTCCGGCTGGCAGGTCGCGGCCGATGCCAATCTGGCCGGGCAGACCTATCCCGACCAGAGCCTCTACCCCGCCAACTCGGTGCCCAGCGTGGTCCGGCGGATCAACAACGCGCTGCTGCGGGCGGATCAGATCGCGACCGCCGAGGGCGACGGCCGGGCCGTGGACTGGCTGGCGCCGATCGTCGCGGACGCCGAGGCCGGGTTCGGCGGGCCGCTCAACGCCTTCGAGCTGACCAAGGCGATGATCGCGGCGGGTGCGGCGGGCGTGCACTACGAGGACCAGCTCGCCTCCGAGAAGAAGTGCGGCCACCTGGGCGGCAAGGTGCTGGTGCCCACCGCCCAGCACATCCGCACCCTCAACGCGGCCCGGCTGGCCGCGGACATCGCGGACGTGCCGACGGTCATCGTGGCGCGTACGGACGCGCTCGCCGCGAACCTGCTGACCAGTGACGTGGACGAGCGCGACGCCCGCTTCTGCACGGGCGAGCGCACCGCGGAGGGCTTCCACCGTGTGACGCCCGGCATGGGGCCGGTGATCGCCCGGGGGCTGGCGTACGCCCCGTACGCCGATCTGCTGTGGATGGAGACGGGTACGCCGGACCTCGCCCAGGCGCGGGAGTTCGCGGAGACGGTCCACGCGGAGTTCCCGGACCGGCTGCTGGCCTACAACTGCTCGCCGTCCTTCAACTGGCGCGCGGCGCTGGACAGCGACGAGATCGCGAAGTTCCAGCGGGAGCTGGGGGCGATGGGCTATCGCTTCCAGTTCATCACGCTGGCCGGTTTCCACTCCCTCAACCATGCGATGTTCGATCTGGCGCGGGAGTACGCGGAGTCGGGGATGACGGCCTATGTCGACCTTCAGGAGCGGGAGTTCCTGGCGGCGCGGGAGCACGGGTTCACCGCCGTGAGGCATCAGCGGGAGGTGGGCACCGGGTATTTCGACCTGGTCGGTTCGGCGGTCAATCCCGACGCCTCGACGCTGGCCCTGCGGGGTTCGACCGAGGAAGAGCAGTTCCACTGAGCGCTCCGCCGGAAGCCCGGTACGTCATCTGCGGGTACATCGTGGCTGGTCGCGCCCACGCGGCGGAGCCGCAGACCGGCGCTTCTCCGGGCCCGCTCAGGCCATCGCCCTCACCGAGGAGACCCGTATGTCACATCTGCACCGCGTCGGCGTGGTCGGCGGCGGCCTGATGGGTTCCGGTATCGCCGAGGTCTGTGCCCGTGCCGGGCTCGACACCGTCGTCCGGGAAGTGGACGCGGCCGCGGCGCGTGGCGCCCGTGAGCGCGTGGCCCGGTCGCTGGAGCGGGCCGTCGAGCACGGCCGGGCGGACCGCTCCGACGCCGAACGGGCGCTCGCGCGGATCGTGTTCACCACGGACCTCGACGCGTTCGCCGACCGGCAGCTCGTGATCGAGGCGGTCGTCGAGGACGCCGCGGCCAAGGCGGAGGTCTTCGCGGCCCTCGACAAGGTCGTCGACGATCCGGCGGCGATCCTGGCCACCAACACCTCGTCCGTGCCGGTGATGCGGCTGGGCATGGCGACCCGCCGGGCCGACCGTGTGGTGGGGCTGCACTTCTTCAACCCGGCACCGGTGATGCCGCTGGTGGAGGTCGTCTCCTCGCTGCACACGGCGGCGGGGACGGCGGCGGCCGTCGAGGAGTTCGCCACGGCGGTCCTGGGCAGGACGGTGGTGCGCTCGCCGGACCGGGCCGGCTTCGTCGTCAACGCCCTGCTGGTGCCCTACCTCCTGGCGGCCGTGCGGATGGCCGAGTCGGGGTTCGCCACGGCCGGGGACATCGACGCGGGGATGGAGCTGGGCTGTGCCCATCCGATGGGTCCGCTGGCGCTGGCCGATCTGATCGGGCTGGACACCGTGGTGGCCATCGCGGAGTCGCTGTACGCGGAGTTCAAGGAGCCGCTCTACGCGCCGCCGCCGTTGCTGCGGCGGATGGTGGAGGCGGGCCTGCTGGGGCGGAAGTCGGGGCGGGGCTTCCACTCCTACGGGCGGGCCACGGGCTGACCACGGGCGGAACCAGGAGGTCCGCCGGGCGGGGCTGAGGGGCCCGGCCCGGCGGAGGAGCGGGTGCGGTGCGGCGCAGGGGCCGCGCCGCACCCGCTCCGGCCGTGCCGGGCTCAGGCGCCGGGCGCCAGCGGGCCCCGCTCGTAGGCCTCCCGGGTGAGGAAGGCGAGCTGCGCCCGCTTCTCGGGGAGGTCGATCTGGGGGCCGAGTTCGAAGCCCAGCCTGCTCAGCAGGGCGACAGCCTTGTCGTTGCGGGCGTCGGGTTCGCCGACGATCCGCAGGCGGCCGGGCTCCTTCAGGACGTAGGCGAGGAACACGGAGATGAGGTTGCCGGTGAAGCCCCGCTCCGCGGTGCCGTCGACGGGGCCGATCATCAGGTGGATGCCGTAGTCGCCGGGTTGGACGTCGTAGTACTCGCCGACCGGGTCGTTCTCCGGCTCGTACGTCTGGAAGAGGGCGACGGGCCGGTCGTCCCGGTGGATGAGGTAGGCGTGGTGCGTGGTCAGGGAGTCGAGGTATTCGTAGATCTCCAGGACGCGTTCGCGGCCGGCCTCCCGCATGCCCCAGAAGCGGGCGCGCTCCTCGACGACCCAGCTGTGGATGAGGTCGATGTCGGCCGCGGGGTCCACCGGGACCACGCGGACGGTGCCGAAGCCCTCGACGACCTGCTCGTGGACGGCGGTCCGGGGGGTGACGGGCTCAGAAATCATGGTGCTCCTCGGTCAGGTTCCGCCAGTCGGTGACGACGGGGACGAGTTCGCCCCGGAGCCACAGCGGCAGTTGGTCTCGCCGGTGGGCGTCGCCGGGGACGCCGGAGGCGCCGAACGGCACGACCCACAGGCTGTTGTCGCGGTCGGCCAGGTCCCACACGTAGCGCGCGGCGGGCCCGCGCGAGCTGTGGTCGGTGAGGCCGGGGACGCTGGTGGTGGACAGGACGCAGTCGTGGTCGCCGGGCAGGCCGGGCCATTCCTCCGGGGTCGCGTCGGGCAGCGACTGCCAGGGCGCGAGCCGGTGGAGTTCGCCCCAGGCCTGCTTCGGCTCGCCTGCGGCCGCCACCTCTTCGACGGCCGCGCGGACGGCGGACGCGCGGTCCTCGGCGGTGAACAGACGGTCCGTCAGCAGGTGTTCCAGGGCGAAGGCGATCCGCTGGACCGGGACGAGCCACGGCAGGAAGATCTCCGGGTACGGGGCCCGGTCGGCGAGCGCGGCGAGCGCGGGGTGCCCGGCGAGACGGCGTACCACGGCGGAGCGCACGGCGGCGTAGGCCGAGGCGTCGGTGCTGTCGGCGTCCATGCGGCGGTTCCAGCGCAGCAGCCGGTCGCGCAGCCGTGCGGCGTCCGGTGCGAGGCCGTCGAGCGCGGCGAGGAGTCCGAGCAGGGGCCGGGCGGAGGCCAGGTGGGTGTCGGTGTGGACGGTGGCCATGTCCGGTGCGGTCCAGCCGTCCGACTCCTCCAGCAGGTGCCGGATGCGGTCGGCCCGGTGGGGCGGGGCGAATTCGACGCCGAGGGGTGCGGCCAGGCCGCGCTGGTTGGCCATCACGGCGACGCCGTCGACGTCGGCGCGGGGCATCGGCTCGTGCCAGCCCTGCCATGTGTGGGCGGCCTCCCACGCGGGGACGATGCGCAGCCGGTTGTCGCGGTGGCGCAGCGGGACCTTGCCCGCGACCCGGTGCAGCAGGCCGCCCCGGGTGTCGGCGGCCTGGACGACGTTGACGGGTTCGGCCCATTGGTCGAAGGCGCGGTCGACGTCGGCGACGGTGGTGGCGCGCAGGAGTGCGGGGAGGGTGGCGAAGCCGAGGTCCTCGCGGACGCGCGGGGGGCAGCGGAGGCTGACGGCCCGGTCGGCGTCGGGGCCGCCGATGACGACGGGGCCGCGGTCGGTCTCGATGACCTCGATCCCGACGGGGTCGGCTCCGGCGACCTCGATGGTCTCGGTGCGGGCCTCGGCGGGCCGCCAGCCGTCGGGGCCGAGGGCTTCGACGCCGTCCGCGGTGCGGCGCAGCCGCTCGTGGTAGAGGTCCTGGTAGTCGGCCATGGCGTTGGTGATCGCCCAGGCCACGGTGCCGGTGTGGCCGAAGTGGGCGATGCCGGGGACGCCGGGGACGGCGAGGCCCACCACGTCGTAGTCGGGGCAGTTGAGGTGGATCTGCTGGTAGATGCCCGGGTCTTCGATGAAGCGGTGGGGGTCGCCCGCGATGAGGGGGGCGCCGGTGGCGGTGCGGTCGCCGGTGACGAGCCAGCCGTTGCTCCCGGAGGTGGCGGGGCCGTCGGTGGCGAAGATCTCGATCGCGTCGGGGCCGAGCCGTCGGGCGACCTCCTCGCGCCAGAGTTTGGTGGGGAAGCCGGCGAAGAGGAGGTGGTGGGAGAGCCAGACCCCCAGCGGGGTCCAGGGCCGCCACTGCCCGGGGGCGAGTCCGGTGGCGGCGAACTGGGGTGCGCGCCGGGCCCCTTCGGCGAGTCCCGAGTTGACGCCGTCGACGTAGGCGGTGACCCAGGCTCTGGTGCCGTCGTCGAGGCCGTGGAAGCAGCGGCGGGCGGTGTCGTCGAGCAGGGACTGCCGGGCGAGCCGGTCCCAGCCGAGGGCGTCGGGCCCCAGGAAGGCGGCCGTGGTGCCCTGCGAGCGGTGGCGTTCGACCTCGATCTGCCAGGCCCGGTCGACGGCGGCGTTGTGGCCCTGCGCGAAGGCGAGCTCGTCCGGGCTGCCGGCCCGGAGATGGGGGATGCCCCAGGCGTCCCGGTGGACCTCGATGCTCACAAAGTCTCCTCGTTCTGCGGTGAACTGACGGTGCGACACGAATGGTCCCGGTGCCCGTCGGGGTGCCGCGCCCCCTAGCTGGACAAACGCTTAGGTTAGGTTAACCTAACTCTCGCTTCACCCCACCCCCCCACCCCCGTGGACCCCACCCGCACCGGACGTTCCGGGAGGGGTCGGCATCATCGCGGATGGGTTAGGTTAGGCTCGCCTAAGTTTGATCGCGTCAGCGACCGGAAGGACACCACGCTCATGAGTTTCCAGGGGCACACCGCCGAAGCCCCTTCGGCAGCCGCCACACCGGAGGCCCCCGGGTCCACTGCGGCGGATGCCACAGGTGCGAAGGACGCCAGGCCGCACCTCTTCAACCACCTGACGGTCGACAGCTACCGGCGCTCCCTCGCCGCCGGCATCGACCGGGTGGCCAACCGGATCGCGGGCACCGAACGGCCCTTCAGCGGCATATCCCCCGCCGAGCTCGCCCCCGAGATATCCGGGATCGACCTGGAGCGGCCGCTGAACGACCCCGCCGCCGCCCTCGACGAGCTCGAGGACGTCTACCTGCGGGACGCCGTCTACTTCCACCACCCGCGCTACCTCGCGCACCTCAACTGCCCGGTGGTGATCCCGGCCCTGCTCGGCGAGGCCGTCCTCACCGCCGTCAACTCCTCGCTCGACACCTGGGACCAGAGCGCGGGCGGCACCCTCATCGAGCGCCGCCTCATCGACTGGACCGCCGAGCGCATCGGCCTCGGCCAGGACGCCGACGGCATCTTCACCAGCGGCGGCACCCAGTCCAACTTCCAGGCGCTGCTGCTCGCCCGCGAGGAGGCCTGCGTCCTCGCCGCGAAGAACTCCGCCACCCCGCTGGAGCGGCACCAGATCCTGCCGCGGCTGCGCATCCTCACCTCCGAGGCCAGCCACTTCAGCGTCCAGAAGTCGGCCAAGCTGCTCGGCCTCGACCGGGACGCCGTCATCGTCGTGGAGACCGGCCCCGAGCGGCGCATGCGGCCCGCCGCCCTCGCCCGGGAGATCGAGCGCTGCCACGCCGAGGACCTGGTGATCATGGCCGTCGTCGCCACGGCGGGCACCACCGACTTCGGCTCCATCGACCCGCTCCCCCAGATCGCCGACCTGTGCGAGTGGGCCGGGCTGTGGATGCACGTGGACGCCGCGTACGGCTGCGGCCTGCTGGCCTCCCCCACCCGCCGCCACCTGCTCGACGGCATCGAGCGCGCGGACTCGGTGACCGTCGACTACCACAAGTCCTTCTTCCAGCCCGTCAGTTCCAGCGCGCTCCTGGTACGCGACCGGGCCGCGCTGCGGCACGCCACGTACTACGCCGACTACCTCAACCCGGCCCGCATGGCCGAGGCGCGCATCCCCAACCAGGTCGACAAGAGCATCCAGACCACCCGCCGCTTCGACGCGCTGAAACTCTGGCTGACCCTGCGCATCATGGGCCCGGACGCGATCGGCTCGCTCTTCGACGAGGTCATCGACCGCGCGGCCCAGGCGTACGACCTGCTGACCGAGGACCCGCGCTTCGAGGTCGTCACCAAGTCCCAGCTGAGCACCGTCGTCTTCCGCTACGTGCCCACGGAGGACCGGGCCCGCGAACTGGCCGACGGCGCCAACCTCCACGCCCGCGACGCGCTGGCCGCCTCCGGCGACGCCGTGGTGGCCGGGACCAAGGTCGACGGCAAGCACTACCTCAAGTTCACCCTGCTCAACCCGGAGACCTCGCTGGACGACATCGCGCACGTCCTCGACCTCCTCGCCGGGCACGCGGGCCGGTACGTGGAGGAGCAGCTCGCCTCCGAGCTCGTCCACACCGCCGGCTGAACCACCCCACCGCCCCCTCGAACGGGAGATCTCCATGTCCGCATCCATATCCACGGCGTCCACGTCCGCCCATGACTTCATCGCGATCGGCCTCGGCCCCTACAACCTCGGTCTCGCCTGCCTGACCGAGCCGCTCGACGAGCTCGACGGCCTCTTCCTGGAGAGCAAGCCGGAGTTCGACTGGCACCCGGGCATGCTGCTGGAATCCGCCCACCTCCAGACGCCCTTCATGGCCGACCTCGTCACGCTGGCCGACCCCACCTCGCCGTACTCCTTCCTCAGCTACCTCAAGGAGTCCGGACGGCTGTACTCGTTCTACATCCGCGAGATCTTCTACCCGCTGCGCCACGAGTACAACGACTACTGCCGCTGGGCCGCCGCGAAGCTCCGCAGCGTCCGCTTCGGCCACGAGGTGACCTCCGTCGAGTACGACGAGGCCGAGGGCCTCTACACCGTGCGCGCCCGGCAGACGGCCACCGGTGAGAACACCGAGCACCGCGCCCGCCACCTCGTCCTCGGCACCGGCACCCCGCCCTACGTCCCGGACGCCTGCCAGGGGCTGGGCGGCGACCTCCTGCACAACTCCGGCTACCTGGAGGGCAAGGAGAAGCTCCAGGCCAAGGAGAGCATCACCGTCGTCGGCAGCGGCCAGAGCGCCGCGGAGATCTACTACGACCTGCTCGCCGACGCCGACACCCACGGCTACCGCCTCGACTGGGTCACCCGCTCCCCGCGCTTCTTCCCGCTCGAATACACCAAGCTCACCCTGGAGATGACCTCCCCCGAGTACGTGGACTACTTCCACGCGCTCCCCGAGGACACCCGGTACCGCATGGAGACCGAGCAGAAGGGCCTCTTCAAGGGCATCAACGCCGACCTGATCAACGAGATCTTCGACCTGCTCTACCAGAAGAACCTCAAGGGCCCGGTGCCCACCCGGCTGATGACCAACACCGCGCTGGAGAGCGCCTCGTACGACGACATCTCCGGCACCTACACCCTCGGCCTGCGCCAGGTGGAGCAGGAGCGGGACTTCTCGCTCACCACCCAGGGCCTCGTCCTGGCCACCGGCTACCGCTACCGCACCCCCGCCTTCCTGGAGCCGGTGCGCGACCGGATCCGCTGGGACCGGCACGGCCGCTTCGACGTCGCCCGCAACTACAGCATCGACACCACCGGCCGTGGCATCTTCCTCCAGAACGCCGGCACCCACACGCACAGCATCACCTCCCCCGACCTGGGCATGGGCCCCTACCGCAACTCGTGGATCATCCGCGAGCTGCTGGGCCGCGAGCACTACCCGATCGAGAAGTCCATCGCCTTCCAGCAGTTCGGCGCGCCCGAGGGCGGTGTCCTCTGATGACGGAGACCGTCTACACCCGCACCGACGAGCGGCTCGGCGAGTTCACGGTCCGGCCGCTCGACCCGGACGCCGACGCCGCGCTGCTGCACGGCTGGGTGACCCACCCCAAGGCCGCCTTCTGGATGATGGAGGACGCCGACGTCGCGGAGGTCGCCCGCGTCTACCGCGAGATCGCCGGACACCCGCACCACGACGCGTTCGTCGGCTCGCTGAACGGCCGTCCGGTCTTCCTCGCCGAGCGCTACGACCCCGCGCAGGTCGAGCTGGTGGGCCTGTACGAGCCGGAGGAGGGCGACACCGGGATGCACTTCCTGTGCGCGCCGTCCGACACCCCGGTGCACGGCTTCACCCGCGCGGTGATCACCACGGTCATGGCCTGGCTCTTCGACTCCCCGGCCACCCGCCGCGTCGTCGTCGAGCCGGACGTCCGCAACACGGCGGTGCACGCGCTCAACGCGGCCGTCGGCTTCGAGGCCCTGCGCACCGTCCAGAAGCCCGAGAAAGAGGCGCTGCTCAGCGTCTGCACCCGTGACCAGTTCGTGCAAGCGAGCGGCCTGGCCGCCACCCGAGGAGTATCCGCGTGAACCCCCGTGAAGCCGTCTCCCACCTGACCCCGGGCCACTGGGCGGCCGCCAACCGGCAGCTGATCCGCAAGGCGCTGGCGGAGTTCTCCCACGAGCGGCTGCTCGCCCCGGAGCCCACCGGGCCGGGCCACTACGTCGTGCGCAGCGACGACGGCACCCAGGAGTACCGGTTCGCCGCCCGGCTGCTGACGCTCGACCACTGGCACATCGACGCCGGGTCCATCACCCGGCACCGGGACGGCGAGGAACTGCCCCTCGACGCGCTCGACTTCCTCATCGGGCTGCGCGGCACGCTCGGCCTGTCGGACGCGATCCTCCCCGTCTACCTGGAGGAGATCAGCTCCACCCTGTCGGGCACCGCCTACAAGCTCGCCAAGGACCTGCCGAGCGCCGCCGAGCTGGCCAAGGCGGACTTCCAGACGATCGAGACGGGGATGACCGAGGGCCACCCCGGCTTCGTCGCCAACAACGGGCGCCTCGGCTTCGGGGTGCACGAGTACCACGCGTACGCACCGGAGGCCGCGAGCCCCATCCGGCTGATCTGGCTGGCCGCCCACCACGACCACGCCACCTTCACCTCGGGCACGGACCTCGACTACGACGGCCTGATGCGCGAGGAGCTGGGCGAGGAGACCCTGGCCCGCTTCGCGGACACCCTCTCCGGCCTCGGGCTCGACCTCGCCGACTACCGGCTCATCCCCGTCCACCCCTGGCAGTGGTGGAACAAGCTGTCGGTGACCTTCGCCGCCGAGGTGGCCCAGCGGCGCCTGGTGTGCCTCGGCCCCGGCGACGACGAGTACCTCGCGCAGCAGTCGGTCCGCACGTTCTTCAACACCAGCGCGCCCGCCAAGCACTATGTGAAGACCGCGCTGTCCGTGCTGAACATGGGCTTCATGCGGGGCCTGTCGGCCGCGTACATGGAGGCGACCCCGGCCATCAACGACTGGCTGGCCGACCTGATCGCCGCCGACGGCGTCCTCCAGGCGGCGCGCCTGACCGTCATCCGGGAGCGGGCCGCGATCGGCTACCACCACCGGCAGTACGAGGCCGCGACCGACCGCTACTCCCCCTACCGGAAGATGCTCGCCGCGCTGTGGCGCGAGAGCCCGGTGGCCGGGCTGGAGCCGGGCCGGCGGCTGGCCACCATGGCGTCGCTGCTCCACACCGACAAGGAGGGCCGTTCCTTCACGGCCGCGCTGATCGAGCAGTCGGGGCTGGCCCCCGAGGTGTGGCTGCGGCGCTACCTCGACGCGTACCTGACGCCGCTGCTGCACAGCTTCTACGCCTACGACCTGGCGTTCATGCCGCACGGAGAGAACGTCATCCTGGTCCTCGACGGGGGCACCGTCGAGCGGGTGATCTTCAAGGACCTCGCCGAGGAGATCGTCGTCATGGACCCGGACGCCGCGCTCCCGCCGCAGGTCGCGCGGGTCAAGGCGGAGGTCCCCGAGGACATGAAGCTCCTGTCGATCTTCACGGACGTCTTCGACTGCTTCCTCCGCTACCTCAACGCCGTACTGGCCTCCGAGGGCGTCCTGGACGAGGAGGCGTTCTGGCGGACCGTCGCCGAGTGCGTGACGGACTACCAGGCGTCCGTGCCGGAACTGGCCGCGAAGTTCGAGCAGTACGACATGTTCGCCGAGGAGTTCGCGCTGTCCTGCCTCAACCGCCTCCAGCTGCGCAACAACCAGCAGATGGTGGACCTGGCCGACCCCTCGGGCGCCCTCCAGCTCGTGGGCACGCTGCGCAACCCGATCGCGCGCTTCGCCCCGCGCGCATGAGCGTGACGGTCGACGCCACCGGGTCGGAGGCCACCAGGCTCCCGACCCGGTGGCTGATCCTCGGGGTGATCTGCCTCGCCCAGCTCACCGTGGTGCTGGACAACACCGTCCTCAACGTGGCGGTGCCGTCCCTCACCCGGGAACTGGACGCGACGACCGCGGACGTCCAGTGGATGATCAACGCCTACTCGCTCGTGCAGTCCGGGCTGCTGCTCGCCGGGGGCAGCGCCGCCGACCGCTACGGCCGGAAGCGGATGCTGCTCGCGGGGCTCGTCCTGTTCGGCATCGGCTCGCTGGCGGCCGGGTTCTCCGACTCCACCGGGGAGTTGATCGCCGCCCGCGCGGGCATGGGCGTCGGCGGCGCCCTGCTGCTGACCACCACGCTCGCGGTCGTCATGCAGGTCTTCGACGAGGAGGAGCGGCTGCGGGCCATCGGCGTCTGGGCCGCGGTGAACGCCCTGGGCTTCGCCGCGGGACCGCTGATCGGCGGCCTGATGCTCGACCACTTCCGGTGGGGCGCGATCTTCCTGGTCAACATCCCCGTGGTGCTGATCGGTCTCGTCGCGGCGTGGGTCCTGGTACCCGAGTCCAGGAACGCGACCGGTCAGCGGCCCGACCTGCTCGGCGCGCTGCTGTCCACCGTGGGCATGGTGGCGGTCGTCTTCGCCGTCATCTCCGGGCCCGAGCACGGCTGGGGTTCGGGCCGGGTGCTGCTCCCGGCACTGCTCGGGGTGGCCGTCCTGGGCGCGTTCGCGTTCTGGGAGAGCCGGATCCCGCACCCCATGCTGGACATGCACTTCTTCCGCGACCGCCAGTTCGTGGGCGCCGTCGTCGGCGTGGTGCTGATCACCTTCGGCAGCGCCGGCGCGCTGTTCCTGCTGTCGCAGCAGCTCCAGTTCGTCCGCGGCTACCCGCCGCTGGAGGCGGGGCTGCGCACGGCGCCGTTCGCGCTCACCGTCGTCGCCCTGAACTTCACCGGTATCTCCACGTGGCTGCTGAAGCGCATGCGGCTGCCGGTCGCCGTGGCGGTCGGGGTGGGGGTGATGGCACTCGGCTTCGCGGTCGTCGCGGCCTTCCCCTCGGACGGCTACACCGTGCTGCTGCTCGGGCTCGTCCTGATGGGCGCGGGCTGCGCCCTGGCCAACCCGGCGATCGCCGGCGCGGTCATGGGGGCCATCCCGCCGGAGAAGGCGGGCGCGGGGGCCGGGATCGACGGGACCCTGTCCGAACTGGGCGGCAGCCTCGGCGTCGCCGTGCTGGGCGCGGTCATGAACTCCCGGTTCACGGCCCTGCTCCCGGCGGCGATCACCGGTGCGGGTTCCCTGCCGGCCGCCCTCGCGGAGGCACGGACCGAGGAGGACCGGGCGGCGGTGGTGTCCGCCTTCTCGTCCGGCGTCGAGACCGGCCAGCTGGTGGGCGCGGCGGCGGTGTTCCTCGGCGGCTGCGCGGCGGCCTGCCTGCTGCACCGGGCCGGGCGGAGCACGACGACCACCGGAACGGGCTGAGGGGCGTCGGTACGAAGGGGCGGGGCCGGATCTTCCGGCCCCGCCCCTTCAGCGTCCCTGCAGCTTCGCCTCGCGCCTGGCCTCCTCCTCCTTGAAGAGGTCCGCGAGGCGCTGCGTGTGCTCGTCGAGTTCGATGGGCGCGTCCTCGTCCTCGTCGTCGGTGATGACGCCCTGCTCGCGCAGTTGCCGGTCCTGCACCATGACAGGCGGCTGCGGGTCGGGGTCGGAGGGGCGCGGCCCCTCCGGGCCGTCCGGGCCGATGCGCACCAGGCGCTCGATGCGGACCACCCTGAACTCGCGCCCGGACACCCTCAGTTCGTTGCCGCGCTCCTCGTCGAGCCGGTCCGCGGCGGCCATGTAGGGGGCGCGCTGCTCGGGCCTGAGGCCGAGCTGCCAGGGGATCATGACGCGCATGCCCATGGCGAGGGTGTCCCGCGCGCCCTGCGGTGTGGTGGCCGTCCCGGTGGAGTCGGGCCGCCAGTGGCCGTACTCCTTCTCCGCCGTTCCGAACGTCGCCGGGAGCAGCACGCCTCCCGGGTGCGTCTCGGCGGCGCGCAGGGAGTCCTCGCGGACGTCCCGGGGCACCGTGCCGGCCTTGCGCACGAGCGCGAGCAGCTCGACCTTGAGGATGCCCTCGGACATGCCGGTGGCGGTGAACGGGTCGATGACGAGCCCGCGTTCGGCGTCGCGGGTCCTGTGGGACTCCCCGGGCTTCGCGGGGTCCGGGTCCGTGGGGCGCGGCGGCTCGGGCCCCTGCGGACCGGAGCGGACGAAGCGCTCCGCGCGCGCGACCCGGTAGCGGGCGCCCAGGACGGTCAGCTCGTCGACGGGCTCCCAGTCGGTGCGCTTCGCCGCCGCCATGCATTCCTCGTGGGCGGCGGTGTCGCCTTCCTTCTCCGCCTCCTGGGCCAGTTTGCGGAACTGGCAGCCCATGTCGTCGCGGGCGTCCTGCGGGGCCAGGCCGGAGAACGACGACACGATCTCCCACCCGCCCTCCTCGCGCTCGCGCACCACGCCGAAGACCGGCCCGCCGGCCAGGAGGACCTCCGGATACGCCTCCCGCGCCCGCCACGCTTCCTCGTCCGCCAGCGCCGCCACCGGCGCTTCGGGCGCCGTCACCCGCACGATCCGGTACGCGGGGACGTTCTCACCATCGAGCTCAGCCATGCCCTTCAGCATGCCGTGCGCGGCGCGTCCCTCGCAGCCGAAACGGACCGAGCGTACCGCGCGGCGGTGAACGCCCCTTGCACACCAGGGCGATGCGGGGCGCGGCGGTGGGTCAGGCGGCGCTGCGCCAGACCGCGCCGCGCCGCTCGTGCTCCAGGATGTCCTCCATGTCGACGGCGAGGTCGGAGCCGAGTTCGCGCTGCACGACCCACAGGGCCAGGTCGATGCCGGAGGTGATGCCCCCGGAGGTGACCAGGTCGCCGTCGTCGACGACGCGGGCGTTGCGGACGATTCCGCCCTGCTTCTGCAGCTCGTCCTTCAGCTTGTGGTGGGTGGTGCAGGGGCGGCCCTTGGTGATCCCGGCGGCGGACAGCAGGAAGGCGCCGGTGCACACGCCCGCGATGGTCAGCCCGGGGCGCCTGGCCGCGGCGATGGCGCGGGGCAGGGCACCGCGGCGCACCTCCTGGTCGACGCCGGGGACGCCCTCCTTCACCCCGCTGCCCCCGCCGGGCACCACGAGGACGTCGGCCGCGTCGGGCGCCCAGCCGTGGTCGACGGTGATCTTGGAGCCGTAGGCGGCCTCGACGGTCCGGGGGCCGTCGAGGGCCACGTACGTCGTCTCGACGGCCGCGCCGCGGAAGCGCTTGGCCGCCGCGAACACCTCGTACGGGCCGATGAAGTCCTGCTCCTCCACGCCGTCGAACATGACGACCTGTACGCGCAGCGGCCCGGTCCGCGCGGCCGCGGCCGGTCGTGCCGCGGCTGGCCGTGCCGCGGTGTCGGCCGCGAAGGCGGTGCCGCCCCCCAGTCCGAGAGCGCCCGCCACGGCGGGCACCGCCGCCGTTTTCAGTAGATCCCTGCGACGCACTGTTCCCCCTGCTCTCTGTTCCGTTCATCGAATCCATTCATCGAACAAGATCAGCTTCGTCGCTCCGCGGGGACCTCGACAGAAGGAGAAATGCCGGGTTGGGATACGTTCTGGCCATGCATGTTGTCGCTGTCGTCGCCCCGGACGGGATGGCGGGTTTCGATGTCACCACGGCCTGTCAGGTCTTCGCGAGCGCGCGCCTGCCGGACGGCTCGGCGGCCTACGAGGTGCGCGTGTGCGCGCCGCGCGACGCGACGGTCTTCGCGGCGGGGGTGCGCTGCTTCGACCTCCGGGCACCGTACGGCCTGGAGGACGCGCTCGACGCGGACACCGTCGTCGTCCCGGGGGTGGACGACATCACGCTGGAGCCCGCTCCCGAGCTGCTCGCCCTGTTGCGCGAGGCCGACCGGCGCGGGGCGCGGATCGCGTCGATCTGCACCGGGGCGTTCGTACTGGCGGCGGCCGGGCTGCTGGACGGGCTGCGCGTGACGACCCACTGGGCCACCGCGGACGAGCTGGCCCGCCGCTATCCGCGGGTCGAGGTGGATCCCGCGGTGCTGTACGTGGACCACGGCCGGCTGCTCACCTCCGCGGGGGTCGCCGCGGGCCTGGACCTGTGCCTGCACCTGGTGCGGACGGACCACGGCGCGGCGGTTGCCGCCGACGCGGCGCGCCTCGTGGTGATGCCGCTGCAACGGGAGGGCGGGCAGGCGCAGTTCATCAGTACGGCCACACCCGTGGACGACAGCGCGAACCTCCACCCCACGCTGGAGTGGATGCAGCGGAACGTGCACCGTGCCCTCACCCTCGACGAGATCGCCCGGCACGCGAACGTGAGCGTGCGCAGCCTCAACCGGCACTTCCGCACACAGCTGGGGACCTCGCCGATGCGGTGGTTCCTCAGGGCCCGGGTGCACCGTGCCCGGGTCCTCCTGGAGACCACCGACCTGCCGGTCGAGCAGATAGCCACCCTGTCCGGCTTCGGCTCCCCCGTGACGCTGCGCGTCCACTTCCGCCGCCTGCTCGGCACGAGCCCCGGCGGCTACCGCATGGCGTTCCGGTCGACTCCGGCTCCCGAGGCGGCAGTCGGCGTGTAGCCGGGGCGCGGCGTACGGGGTGACGGGGGACGGCGACGGCTTCAGCGATCGCGGTGTCCGCCCGTCCGGCGTGCGCGCGGCGTGGGGTCGGGCAGGGCACCGCCTTCCTCTTCCCAGTCGGAGATCGTCTGGGCCATCGCCTCCTCCGGACGCCCCGCCGCGGCGCGCCCCCGCTCGGGGGTCCGCGCACGCGCTCCCTCGGCGGCGGTCTCCTTCTTGTTCGCGTCCCTGTTTCTAGCCATGACCGACCTTCCGGCATCGAGCACACGTCGGGGTACGAGCCCATTAGCCCAGGTCCCGGCCCGGCGTACGACATCCAGGTACGACGAACAGGTGACCGCGCCGCGCTTCCGTGTTCCAGGTACCAAGGGTGGGCCTGTTCGCGAGGACCGATCTTCCCGACGAGCGCGGGGCCGACGGTGCGGGCTGAGCATAGGCTCGGGAAGGTCGCACGGTACTGCAGTGCAGGGGGCCATGAGTGGGTGCCGCGTCGTATCGGGTCCAGTTGACGCACAAGAGGCAGCAGTATGCCTGCGCCGAGCGAAAGGCGGGGAAGCTGCGGAAGCGTGAGGCCGACAAGCGGTCGGCGGCGGCGCGGGCCGCGGCGGCACGGACGCGCAGTGCGGTGGTGTCCGAGCAGCGGTTGCGGTGAGCCGCCGTCCTCAAAAGGTGGTGGGGTGACTGGCATGGGCGTGGACAGGGCCGCCGATGTGCTCGTCGTCGGCGCGGGCCCGACCGGGCCTGCGAGCTGGCACTGACGCTCTGGACCGGACCGCCGTACCGGTCATGAGTGCTCGGCGGAGGGCGCGGGAGGGGGTGCCTGCTCGATGGCGGCGGGTTCGATGACGGCGGGCTCGATGACGGCGGCCTCGGAGGCGCCCCGCAGCAGCAGCGCCACGGCGGCGGTGGCGCCGAGAAGTACGAACGCCCCGCAGGTCAGGGCCAGTTGCAGTCCTTCGACGAACGCCTCCGCCACCCAGGCGCGAGCCACGTCCGCCGGGCCGGGGGCCGTGGCGTGGAGACTCGCGGCGGGGCCGTGCCGGATCACCGACCGGGCCAGGTCGTGGGCGATCCCGTCGGGGAGTCCGGCGGCGGTCGCCCGCTCGTACAGGGCCGGGCGCATCCGGCCGGTGAGGACTGCGCCGAGGGCGGCGACGCCGACGACTCCCCCGAGTTCCCGCAGGGTGTCCATGAGGGCGGAGGTCATGGCCGTGCGGCTGAGGGAGGCGCGCTGGACGGCGGCGATGACGGCGGAGACGAAGGTGAGGCCGACGCCGGTGCCGAGGAGGGGCAGCAGCCGGCCGTAGTCGCCGAACGAGGCGTGGACGCCGTTGCGGCTCAGGCCGAGCAGGGAGACGACGCAGAGCGCGAGTCCGGTCACCAGGGGCAGGCGGGGGCCGCTGCGGGCGCAGAGCAGTCCGGCCGCGGGTGCCGCCAGGACGATGAAGGCGGAGGCGCAGAGGAACACCAGTCCGGCGCCCGTCGGGGACCAGTGGAGGATGTCCTGGAGGTACAGGGTGAGGAAGAAAACGGCGCCGAAGAGTCCCAGGCCGGCGGTGAAGTAGGCGAGGGAGGCCGCGGCCGGCACCCGGTCGCGGAGCAGGCGGACGTCGAGCATCGGGGCGGCCGCGCGCGACTCGGCGACGACGAAGGCGGGCAGGGCGACGGCCGCCAGGCCCAGCGTGGCGAGGACGGCGGGCGACGTCCAGCCGTCCACGGGGCCCTGGACCAGGGCGTGGACGAGGCTGCCCGAGCCGGTCACGGCCAGGGCCTGGCCGAGGGGGTCCCAGCGGGCGGGTGCCGGGGGGACGCGCGGCAGGGCGCGCAGCGCGAGCAGGGCCACGGCCAGCCCGATCGGGATGTTGATCCACATGACGCTGCGCCAGCCGAAGGCGTCCACGAGGGGACCGCCGACGGTGGGTCCGAGGGCGACGCCGAGGCCGCCCGCCCCGCCCCGGATGCCCATGGCGCGCGTGCGGCGCCGGGGGTCGGTGTAGACGTGCCGCAGCAGGGCCATGCTCGCGGGCATCAGGACGGCGGCGCCGAGGCCCTGGACGACGCGTCCGGTCACGAGGCAGGCCCAGTTCGTGGCGAGCGCGCTGATCGCGGAGCCCGCGCAGAAGACCAGCACTCCGCCGACGAAGGAGCGCCGCTGTCCGAGCCGGTCGCCGAGGACGCTGCCGGAGAGCAGGCAGGCGGCGAAGGTCAGGGTGTATCCGGCGACGACCCATTGCAGTCCGCTGACGCCGAGGCCCATTTCGGCGCCGATGCGGGGCAGGGCGTTGTTCATGGCGAGGTTGTCGAGCATGGCCATGAAGACCGAGCTCGACACGACGGCCAGCGCGGTCGTATGCCGTGGTTGCCGCGGCACGGCGGTCCCGCTCACGCGGAGGGCCCCGTGTCACGCCGGTGGAGGTTCATGTCTGCGCCGCTTCCCGGGACGGCGGACGGGGACACCTCCCGTCCCCCACACGGATGGAAGATGCGGATCATTCACCTGCGGTCAGCCAGCGCAGTCGACCGTCTTTCGGGGAAGTCCGGCAGGTGAGTTCTTCGCCCTTCGAGGAGACGGCCGTGGCTCCGCTCTCCCGGCATTTGCGGTGCAGCTCGTTGCAGCTGCCCTTCTTCTTGCCGGGGATCTTGGCACAGTTCTCGGTGTCGTGCGCTTCTCGGCCCTCCGGCGAGAGGCGGTCGTAGTTGCTGCCGTCGTGCCGACCGGGAGAGTCCGCGCTTCCGTCCTCGGGCGCTCGGGGCACTGACCGCGCTTCCTCGGCACGTTCAGCAGGTGCGGACTCCTCGTCCGGGCTCACCTCCGCCTTCGCCGTGGCCGACCGCGGGGCCGACGACACGGACGTCGGTGTCGGGTCGGCCTGGGAAACCGAGCCGGTACCGCAGGCAACCGCAGCACTCAGTAACAGGGCCACAGCCGACGTGACCATGGCCAGCCTTGCCGGGCGCTTCATTATTCGATCAAGCATGGAGGCAGCCTAGAAGCAGAGCCACGGAATGCGGCGACCGGGGCGGGAACCGGGCCAAACGCTGTCGCGGCAGTCACCGGCAGGCGTCCCGGTAGTCCACACCGGGCAGCAGCTCCTTCCACTGCTTGCCCGGCATCGGCGCCGTACGGACCGCGCACAGGGTGCGGGTGAGGCGGTCGAAGTCGGTACTCACCGCAAGGCTCTTGACACCGAAGGCTTTGAGGGGACTTCCGCTCGTCGTTTCCAGGAAGAGGTCGCCCTCAGGGCTCACCTCGACGACTTTCGCATTCTGCGATCCATCGGACAGCACGAGTTGTTCGTCGTCACCACCAGGACGGGAACCATCCGGATCGGAGACGCGCCACACCCCGAGGAAGCCTTCGTAGTTCGAGGCCACCAGCAGCCGGCGGTCCCGGGAGACATGCAGGATCTGCATCTTGGACGCGGGGCCCGGCAGCGGGACGCCGTGCAGCTGAGGCTTCCGCAGGTCCCACAGCATCGGCCGTCCCTCCTTGGAGAGGGTGGCCAAGGTGTGGTCGGAGGCGAGGGCGGACGCCGACCAGTCCCGCTCGTCGATCGAACCGGTCAGCCGTGCGGCACCGTTGTCGGCCACGGCCCATACATGTGCGTTCGGCTCCTCGACCGAGCTCGTGGGCTCCTTGCTCACCAGGAAGGCTCCGCCGGAGCCGCCGAACATCGCTGACGGCCGCTCCTTCACCGTGGCCGCCAGCCGAGGGTGCCGGGCGTCGCGGACATCCCACAGCTGCGTTGCCCGTGGAGTCATCACCACCAGCACACGCGGCCCCACGAAGCCGGTCTCGATCCGGCCGTCGCTCTCGGGCCAGGGCACCTGCCCGACCCGTTCCGGACGGTCGATGTCGTGGATGTCCCAGAGCCCGATCGTCTTCTCGGACGGGCCGCGCAAGGAGAGCAGGGTTCCGGCACCGTCCACGCCGACCTCCACCGGATCCTCGTCCCGCACCGAACCGCCAGGCACCACGAACTCGTACCCGGGCCGCAGCCGGCCGTCGTCGAAGTGCCACAGCTTCAACCGGGTGTAGTCGCCGCTCTGGCTGAGGAGAATCCGGCCGTGCGCGACGAGCGTGGCCTTGTCCCACGGCCGCGGCAGCCGGGCGACCCGCTTCGGGACGCCCAGACCGCCGACGTCCCAGATCTCCACCGGGCTCTTCCCGTCGCCCTCGCCTGTCACCACATGGCGCGCGGCCGGATCGAATCCCTTGCCCGGCGCCTCCCCCGGAGCCACGATCGTTCCCGGAACCGATCGCGCCGGGGCCTCGCGCAGGGTGATGTGGCCGGCATCGTCGCCGACCACCATGCCCCGTCCGTCGGGCTGGTAGGCGATGGAACCCGCCTTGCCGCCGACCGGTACGTCCCCGGCCGGGTCAAAGTAGCGCTTGCTGAAGTCGAAGGTATAGGCCTTCCGGTCCGACCAGCCCGCTACCGCCAGGAACTGCCCGTCGGGGCGAAAGGCGAGGGACTTGAAGAATCCAGAGCTGTATGACAGGCCGTTATTTTTCTGCTCCTGGGGATGCGCCGGGTCCGTCGTGTCCCAGCTCTTCGGCCTTTCCTTGCCCCCTCCGACCAGCAGCCGCCCGCCGGGCCGGAAGGCCAGGGAGAACACCGAGGCGTCCTTCACCGTGGCGAGCGGCTTGAGCGTCCGGGCCTGGCCGGTGTCCAGCAGCCGCAGGGATTCGTCCTGCACCGACGCGGCGAGCACACGGCCGTCCGGGCTGTAGGCCACCTCCCCGACGATCCTGTCCGTCTTGTCCTCGGCGATCTGGACCGAGGTGGACACCGGGTGGACGGGATCGCTCACGTCCCACAGCCACACACGCCCGTTCTGGACCGGTACCGCGAACGTGCGGCCGTCCGGGCTGAAGGCGACGCCGCGGGAGACCTCGTCGCGCCCCGCGGGCACCCTGGCCACCTGCCGGGGGTGGAGGGCGTCGGCCGTGTCCCAGACGAAGAGCGCGTCCCGGGTGGCCCCGACGAGGTAACGGCCGTCGGGACGCCAGGCGGCGGCCACGGAACCACCGGTCCTCAGTACGGGTCCCGAGACCGGCCGGTACGGGTCGCTGAAGTCCCACAGGCGTACGGTGCCGTCCTTGGACGAACTCGCCAGCGCCTTCCCGTCCTTGTGGAACGCCAGCTTCACGACCTCGCCCGTATGTCCCGTCAGACCGCGCGTCACCGGGGCCAGCGCGCTCCGCAGCAGGCTCGTGCGCGCCTCGACCGTGGGCGCGGCGCGATAGGCCGCGAGGCTCAGGTCGAGCGCCGCGGTGGCGTCCAGCGGGCGCATGGCCTCCGCCTGTCCGGCGATGAGCTTGGAGTCCAGCACCGCCGCCCGCTGCTGCGACCGGCCCCGTTCGATGACGGCGAACGTGCCGACGCCGGTGAGCAGCAGCGCCAGGCAGGCCGCCACGGCGGCGAAGGCCACGCGGCGGCGCCGGGTGCGCCGCGCCGCCCGCACACCGGCCTCGGCGAAGGCCCGTTCCGTCGCGGTCAGCGCGATGCTCGGGCCGGGCTCCCCCGCTTCGGTCAGCCAGGGCCGGATCTGTTCGAGGCGGCCGCGGGTGTAGAGATAGCCGGGGTCGCGGCCGTGTTCCTCCCAGGCCGTCGCGGCCTCGGACAGCTGCTGGTGGGCGAGGAGTTCGGCCGTCGCCTCGCGGATCCAGGAGCGCAGCCGGGGCCAGGCGCGCAGCAGGGCTTCGTGGGAGATCTGGGCGCCGCCTTGGTCGACGGTCACCAGCCGGGCGGCGGCGAGGCGGTCGCACACGTCCGTGACGATCCGCCTGCCGTCCTCCGGGCGTCCGGCGAGCAGGTCGGGCAGTTCGACGCGGCGGCGTACGGCCTCGGCACTCGCGGTCAACTGGATCATGCGCAGGAGGAGTTCCCGCAGTGCGGTACGGCCGGGCGCGTCCAGGTCCTGGTAGAGGGCTTCGGTGGTGGTGGCGACGGACTGCCGGATGCCGCCGGTCGCCTGGTACCCGGCCAGGGTGAGGGCGGCGCCGGAGCGGCGCAGCCAGGTCTCGCGCAGGGCGTGGGCGAGGAAGGGCAGCGCGGTGGCCTCCGGGGCCTCGTCGGCCGGGCCGTCCGCGCCGGGGTCCTGCCACAGGTCGGCGAGGAGGCGGTCGACGAGGCCGTCCTCCAGGGTGAGTCCGGCGGCGAGGGCGGGCCGTTCGATGGCGGCCCGCAGTGCTTTCCCGCCCATGGGCGGGACGGTGAACTGGCCGCGCTCCAGGGCCCGTACGAGCTCCGGGTGGGCCAGGCAGCTGCCGTAGTGGTCGGCGCGCAGCCCGAGGACGACCCGGGGGCGTACGGCCGGGTCGTCCTCGGCGGCGCACAACGCGCCTATGAACCGGGCGCGTTCCTCCGGGTCCGTGCAGCGGGTGAAGGTTTCCTCGAACTGGTCCACGACGAGCAGTCGGCAGGCCGGGAACCCGGGCCGGGGTGCGGGGAGTCGTTCCCCGGCGGCCAGCGCCTCGTGGACCTCGTCGGCGGGGTGGCCTGTGGCGTGGGCCCAGCGTTCGGCGAGGGTCCGCAGGGGGTGCGGGCCGGGGGCGGGCAGCAGCAGGGCGGGCCAGGGGACGTCGGGGCGTCCCGCTCCGCGGCGGTGGTCCAGTCCTGCGAGCAGTCCCGCGCGCAGCAGTGAGGACTTGCCCGCGCCTGAGGAGCCGACGAGGACGAGCGGACGGCCGTCCGCCCCGGGGGCGCAGACGGCGTCGAGGAGTCGCCCGGTGACGTCCTCGCGGCCGAAGAAGTGGGCGTGGTCCTCGGGCCGGAAGGGTTCCATGCCGGGGTACGGGCAGGGCACGTCGGCCGGGGGCAGCGCGGCCGACGGGAGTTCCGGGCGGTACGCGCGGTTCGGTGCGACGACCAGTGCGCCCAGGGTGCCCGCGCTGTGCCGGTGCGGGCGTACCGGCCCGTTCCGGAAGGCCCGGTCGAGGAACGCGTGGACGTCGTCCATCGTCAGCAGGGGCGGGCCGGACGGGTCGCCCTCTTCCAGCAGGTGCAGCAGCCGGCCGCCGAAGAGGGTGTGCCGCTCCCCCTCGGGTGCGTAGGACACGGCGAAGTCGGAGGCGGAGGTGAGCAGGAAGCTGCCGTCGGGGAGCGCCGAGTCGAACACGCCACGCGGACCGTCGGCTCCGGGGGCCGCCGCGCGCCCGGAGAAGCAGCAGTCGAGGACCACGATGCTGCCGCCGACGACCCCGCCGAGCAGGTCCTTGACGACGCGGTACGGCACACCGTAGGCGATCTTGTCCTCGGCGGTGGTGGCGTGGGTGGCGAGGTAGAGTTCGTCGCCGGGCCCGAGCAGGCCGTGGCCCGTGTAGCAGAAGAGCACCGTGCCGGTGGCCTCGGCGACCGCCTGTTCCACGGCGGCGAGCACGTCGGACCCGGTGGCGTCAGCGGGCACCCGGCGTATGCGGTCCTCCGGCATGCCGCACACGTCGTGGAGGACGCGGGCCAGGTCGTCGAGCGTCGTGTCGACGCCGGGCAGCGCGGGGAGGGCGGAGCCGGGTGCGTGGCTGCCGGTTCCGACGAGCACGGCGCGGGTGCCGGGTGCGGCCAGGCCGGTCGTACGGGCCGCCGTCGCGCTGCTGGTCATGGCCGCGGCGGGGCGACGGGCGGCGCTTCGCCGTCCCCGCCCTCCAGCGTGGCGGCCAGCCGCTGGGCGAGATCGGCCGCCTGCCGGGCGTCGAGCCCCTTGACCTGGGTGGTGCTGAGGGTGAACCGCGTGCCGTCGGGCCGGGTGACCGTCACCGTCTGGCTGCCGCGGCGCGTCCGTACCCAGGCGACCACGGCACCGGCGAACGCGGCGGCCACTCCCCCCGGTTCGAGGGCCGCCAGTACCACGTCGCTCGCGGCTCCCATGGTCCCGGGCGCCGGCCCGTCCGGCTGTCTGCGGATCCGGCCGCGCAGCGCCGGCTGCCCACCGAGCCAACGCCGTAAGTCATCCGACCCCGCGGGGCCGTTCACGCTTTCCACGATGATGGTGGCCTGCATGCTGTGATCGTAGTGAAGGCCAGGGGCCGGTGGGAATGTCTTGACGGGACCCGTATCCGGGGCCTCGGTGGTCCGGCGTCGGGACATATTCCGACATGTTTCTGTAACACGGCGTGCGTACAGTGCCCCCTTCGAGAAGGGAGTGGCCCATGCGCCAGGACACCACGGTGAACACCGGGATCGGCATACGGATACGGCCGGGCGCGGAGGCCGATCTGGAACGCCTCACCGAGGTGTACAACCACTATGTGGTCGGCACCCCCGTCACGTTCGACCTCGAGCCCGTCACCGTCGAGAACCGCAGGCAGTGGCTGGCCGACCACCCGGCCACCGGCCGGCACCGGCTGCTGGTCGCCGAGGAAGCGGGCCACCTGCTGGGCTACGCCACCAGCAGCCCCCTGCGCCCCAAGCAGGCCTACGAGACCTCGGTGGAGACCAGCATCTACCTGGCTCCCGGGCACACGGGCCGCGGCATCGGCCCCCTGCTCTACCGTGCCCTCTTCGAGGCCCTGGCCGACGAGGACGTGCACCGCGCGTACGCGGTGATCACCCAGCCCAACGAGGCGTCGATGCGCCTCCACGAGCGCTTCGGCTTCCACCCCGCGGGCATCCACCGCGAGGTCGGCCGCAAGTTCGGCACCTACTGGGACGTGGCCTGGCTGGAGAAGGCGCTGAGCTGAGCGTCGCGTCGGCGGACGGGCGGCGGCGACGGCGGGGCAGAGGTGTCAGATCCGGCCGGCGCCGATCACGTGGCCGATGACGTAGACGGCCAGGGCGGCGCCGGAGCCGACGAGGAGCTGGCGGGCTCCGGAGCGCAGGGCCGTCCTGCCGTTCAGCAGTCCGAGGGCGGAGCCGACGGCGAACAGGGCGGTGGCGGCCAGGGCGATCGCGGTGACGAGTGCGGCGGTGCCGGAACCGAACAGGTAAGGAAGGACGACGACGACCGCGCCGAGGGCGAAGGCGACGAGGCTGGAGAAGGCGGCCGACCAGGGTGAGCCGAGTTCCTCGGGGTCGAGCCCGAGTTCCTCGCGGGCCATGGTGTCGAGGGCGGCGCCCTGGTCCTTCATGATGGTCGTGGCGACGCGCTGCGCCTCGCCGGCGTCCAGGCCCTTGGCGCGGTAGATCAGCGCGAGCTCCTCGGCCTCGGCTTCGGGGTCGTCGCGCAGTTCCTCGGCCTCCAGGGCGATTTCGCGTTCGTAGGCTTCCCGTTGACTGCGCATGGAGATGTACTCGCCGGCGGCCATCGAGAATGCGCCGGCGAGCAGGCCGGCGACTCCGGCGAACAGGATGGTCGTGCCCGCCGCCCCGGATCCGGCGAAGCCCATGACCAGGGAGGCGTTGGAGACCAGGCCGTCGTTGACGCCGAACACGGCGGCGCGCAGCGCCCCGGAGCGGTCGCCGCGGTGCCAGCGCTCGCGCCGGGCGATCGCCCGGCCTCCCTCGCCGGTGCCGGCCCCCGACTCGTCCCGCAGCCGGGTCAGGACGCGGGCGTGCGAACGCTCGTCGGCGGCCATCCCCGGCGCGGCGTCGGGGTCGCCCTCGTACAGTCCGGCGTCGGAGTGTTCGGCGCGCTCGACGAACGGCAGCACCGCGTCGACGGAGAACCGGCGGGCCAGCCAGGACAGCAGCCTGGTGCGCGGGCCCGGCGGGCGGGGTTCGGGGACGTGCGCGCCGAGGGCGGTGAGCCTGTCCGCCCAGTGGGCGGCGTGCCGTTCCTCCACCGAGGCCAGTTCCAGGAAGATCCGCTGTTGTTCGCCGGTGGCACTCGCGGCGAGCCCTCGGTACAGGGCCGCGCCCTGCCGTTCGGAGCGGAGCAGGTCCCGGTAACGTGCGGCCGCCTGGGCGTCGGTGCCGTTGCGGTGCGTCCGGCGTGTGTCGGCGTTCATGGTGTGGATCTCCTGCCCGGCCGCCGGGCGGCACGGGGGCGCTCCACACCGCCCGGTTCGCTTTCCAGACGTCCCCACTTGGAACATGTCCAAAATACCTCGGTTTACCCCTCATGGCGAAGGGATGCCGCCCGACGCCGACGGCCCGGCTCGCGGGCCGCTCGCGCGCCGGAGCTGCGCGGCACTTTCGGCCGGTGCCGAACGTTCAGTGCACACCGGCGCGTTCAGCCGTGCCGGTGCGGGAACACCGCCACATGTGGTCGACGCAGCTCCGTACGGAAGGCAGGGCCGATGGGGGAACGAGTCAGCGGCGTGGTCAAGTGGTTCAACCAGGCCAGGGGGTACGGATACATCACCGGGGACGACGGTCGCGAGGTCCTGGTCCGCCGCCAGGCCATCGAAGGGGGCACGTTCCTCACCGAGGGCCTGCGGGTTACGTATGTCGCGGTGAACGGCAGTGACGAGGTGCACGCCGAGCACGTGCACATCGTCGAGTAGGCCGTCGGGTGGGCCCGCCTGACAGGGGCGGGCCCACCCGTGCACGAGCCCTCCATGGCCGGCCGAATTCGCCGACGCGCGCGGCCTTCACCGTGCTGACCGGTGCCGGATCTTCTCGATCACCAGCCCGATGGTGTTGACGGAATCACGGATCCGGTCGTTCTGCTGATGCACGGCGACCCTCGCGCTCATGTGGTCACGGACCTCCGCGACCAGGTCTCCGATCATGACGAGCACCGTCGCCGTCGTGACCTGTCTGCCGGTCGCCGCGTCGATGTCCCAGTGGTCGTGGATTCCCAGTTCCACGACGAGCACGACGATGATCAGAGCGAACCAGATTCCCGTCTTCTTCAGGAACGCGACGAGGTTGACGTTCTGCAGTCGCATGGCGAGCCCGGTGCTGACCAGGACGATCGCTCCCGCGGCGATGGCCAGGGGCTTCCACGACTGGTGGAAGACCTCCATGCTCAGGGCCAGCAGCACGAGCAGCCACGCCGTGCTCTGCACCAGGGCCCGCTCACCGTAAGGGGGTTCGAGAGCAGACCCGTCCACTTGTGCCATGGCACTCCTTTCGACGGTTTTCGACGGTGTGGAGGCCACCGAAAACAGCGTAGGAGCGTTGTCAGGACATCCGGTGCAGGAGGGCGTGTCAGGGTGTCGTAAACCCGGTTGCGCGCGCCTCGGCGTGCGCCGTCGTACCGGGTTCCCCTGATACGCGCCGGGTCTCCCGTGCCCCGATCGCGCCGCTGAGGGATGGTGGAGGAAGAGACACGTGAGCGACGGCCGAGCGCCGCCGGGAGAGGAGGCCGTGTCGAGATCACGGTCGCGGGCGACTCCCTGACCGTGCGCACCGAGAGCACCGAGAGCGCCGAGAGCGCCGAGGACAAAAAGCACTCGGAATTCCGCTACGGCTCGTTCGAGCGCACTGTCCGGCTGCCGTTCCCGATTCCGGAGGAGGGCCCTGCGGCCGAATACCGGGACGGCATCCTCACCGTGACCGTCCCCCGCACGGCCGGGGAGGAACCGGCCACCCGTACCGTTCCCGTCCGTCGCGCCGGCTGACGGATTCACCCGCTGGGCGGGAACTTCTCGAGCAGCCGCTGGATGTTGCGGGTCTGGGTGTCGCGGGCGCGGCGGGCGCGGTCGAGTTCTCCGGCGTGCTCCTTGATGGAGGCGCTCTGGTACTCGGCCTCCACTGCGTGCCAGGTGGTGACGAGGCCGGTTTCGTTCTTGCACGCGACGTCGGCCCCGGCCTGCGCGATCTCCCCGGCACTGGGCCGGCTGTCCTTGAGCGAGGGCAGCCCGTCGGCGGCTTCGAGGGGGGCACTCACGTGGTACCCGCGACGGCCCATGCAGGACGACCATGACGAGAAGGCGGCGAGGACGCGCCGGTCCGCGAGCGAGGCGCGGAAGCTGCGGCTCTTGATCTCGGGCACGATGCCCAGGTCGCCGTGTCCGGGCTGGAGTTCGGCCGGGGTGTCGCCGTTGACCTCGCGGGTGGCCTCGCCCACGCAGCCGCCGGACGGGACGCGGTCGCGGGCCGTGGCGGACGGGCCTCCGCCTTCGGTGCCGAGCAGGGTGCGGCGTTCCCCGGGGGTCAGGGTGGGGGGAGGCCCGGACGGCGTGGCGGGGCCGGTGTCGTGGGGGACGTGGTAGCCCCACTGCCGCGCGGTCGCCTCGTCCGTCACCCCGTACCGGCGGAACATCACCGTCCGGCTCTGGACAGCGAAGCTGTCCGGGGCGGGGAGCGAGGTGGCCGCCTCGGGGTAGTCGAGGCCGTGGCGGCGCATGCAGTCCCTGATGACGGCATCGGTGACGTACTGGTATCGCACCGACTGGTCGGCGGTGAGCATGTAGTCCTCGATGGGCAGGCCCGCGGAGGCGGCCCGCGCCGTCGCCGTCGGGACCGGCGCGGGCCGCCCGTCCTGCCGGGTGGTGCCGCCGTCGGCCGAGCATGCGGCGGTCACGACGATCGTGGTTGTCGCGGCGGCGGCCAGCAGGGCTCGTGGGGCGCGTCGTGTCGGCATGGTGATCGGCATGGTGAGAGGTCCCGTTCCTGGGGTGGTGCCCGCCCGGCGCACGCCGGAAGCGCATGCCGGAGGGGCACCACGGGTGCCGTTCGGGCCGTTCCGCGGGCTCAGACCACCTTGCAGTTGGCGTGCGTGGCGTCGTCCACCGCGATGGATCTCTCGTTGTTCCTCATGTAGGAGGTGAGGTTGCCGCCCTTCCAGGGGAAGAGCCAGTTGCTGTCTCCCGTGAAGTTCGCGTGGTACCAGATACCCACGTTGCACCAGGAGGCGTTCTCGGCGGAGGCGGCGTTGTTGCCGACGACCTGGCCGCCGCCCGTCCCACCACTCGCGAAGCGGTAGTTCAACAGGTCGTGGACGTTGGCGTCGGCGTGCGGGTAACCGAAGCTCGCTCCGTTGGCGTCGGGTGAGTAGTAGAGGCAGAACCAGTTCACGGTGTCGCACCGGCTGGTGTCCCACTGGTTGATGTTGTCGCTCCGTGCGCTCGCGGGCGTCGTGGCGAGACCCAGGACTCCCAGGGCCGCCACCGCCCCCACTGCTGCTGTCCGTGCAACGAGCTTGGAGAACATGTTGTTTCCCTTCGTCGCGGCAGGCGGAAGGTGCGCTGCGAGAGGCCGGATCGGATCGGGTCTCTTTCAGGCCGGGTCTCGCGAGGGGACACGCTAGGAAGAGGAGCCACACAGGGAACAGATGTTTTCCGGCCTGCCTCCCTGGGGCCCCGGGCCGGACTCCCCATATGATCATCAGCCATCCGTCGGGATAAGGGGAGACATCTCAATTGCCCGCGTCGTACGAGGGAACCCGCATCCGTTTGCTCGGTCCCGTCCAGTTCGTCTCCGCTCAGGGGACGGCCACCCGGCCCGGAGCGCCGGGGCCGCAGACCGTACTGGCGGCCCTGGCGCTGCGCGCCGGCAGCCTGCTGACCATCGACGAGCTGATCGACGGGCTGTACCACGACGACCCGCCGTCCTCCGCCCGGCGCGTGGTCATGAACTACGTGTACCGGCTGCGCACGCACATCGACCGGGTGGCCGCGAGCGGCGGCGGGCGCCCGTCCTCGGTCATCGGAACCACGGCTGCCGGATACGTGCTGCGGCTTCCCGAGGAGTCCGTCGACGCGCTGCACTTCGGCCTGCTCACCGCGCGGGCCCGGCACCGGGCCCGGGACGGCGATCCCCTGGCCGCCGCGGCCTGTCTGGAAGAGGCCCTCGGGATGTGGCGGGGCCCCGCTCTGGCGGGGCTGCCCGGCCCCGGCGCCGAGAACCACCGCCGCGCGCTGACCGAGCAGCACGCGTCCGCGGTGGAACACCGCCTGGAACTGCTGCTGGAGTGCGGGCGCAACGCGGAGCTCGTGCCGGAGATCCTGCGTGCTCTTGAGGCGCACCCGTACCGGGAGCGGTTGCACGGTGCGCTGATGCTGGCGCTCTACCGGTCCGGGCGCGGCGCCGAAGCGCTGCTGGCCTACGACAATGCCCGTCGGGTGCTCGCGGACGAGCTGGGCATCAGTACGGGTCCCGCCCTCCGGAAACTGCACGCCGCCATCCTGGCGGAGGACCGGGCGCTCCTCGCGGCTCCCTCCGCGCCGGCCGGGGAGGCACCTGCACGGGCCGCGCAGGTACGGCCGGACGTCCAGGGCCCGCGGGAACCCGCTCAGCTTCCGCCCGCGCCGGGCGACTTCACCGGCCGCCACGACCAGATATCGGCGCTGGTCCGGGCGCTCACCGGCGGTACCGCACACGCCGTCGTGGTCATCACGGGGATGGGCGGGGTCGGCAAGACCGCGCTGGCCCTGCGCGCGGCGCACACGGTCGCCGGGGTCTATCCCGACGGGCAGTTGTACGCGAATCTGCGCGGGCCCGACGGGACACCGTGCGGCCCCGCCGGGGTCCTGACGGGCTTCCTGACGGCGCTGGGCGTTCCGCACGAGCGCATCCCGGTGTCGCTCGCCGACCGTGCCGCACTGTTCCGCACCATGCTGTCGCAGCGCGCCGTACTGGTCGTGCTGGACAACGCCACCAGCGTGGCGCAGGTCGAGCCGTTGCTGCCGGGCGCCGCCCGGTCCGCCGTACTGATCACGGCCCGTGCCCTGGCGGCGATGCCCGCCACCCTCACCGTGCCCCTGGAGGGCCTGGGGCCCGACGACGCCGCGGAGCTGATCGGCAAGGTCGGCGGGGCGCGGAGGCTCAAGGAGGAGCCGGGCGCCGTCGCGGAACTGGCGACGGCCTGCGGCCACCTGCCGCTGGCGCTGCGTGCGGCCGGGGCCCGGCTGGCGGCCAGACCCGCGTGGACCGTCGCCACACTGGTGACGCGTGTGTCGGACCAAGCCCGGCTGCTCGGGGAGCTCCGGGTGGGCGAGCTGACGATCGAGGCGGTCTTCGAGCTGTCGACCTCCCAGCTGCCTCCCCGGCAGGCCCGCGCGTTCATGGCGCTGTCCATCCCGCACTGCGCGGAGTTCGACGTCAAGGGCGCGGCCGCCGTCCTCGGCCTGCCGGAGCAGGACGCCGAGGACGTGCTGGAGGCGCTGGTCGACGCCGTGCTCCTGGAGACCCGCGCCCACGGCCGTTACCACTTCCACGACCTGGTCGGCGCGTACGCGCGGGCGAAGGCGCAGTCGGAGCTCACCGAGCGGGACCGGCGCGAAGTGGTGCGCCGCGCGGCCGACTACATGTGTGCCAGTGTCGTGGCCGCGGTACGGGCCTCCCAGCCCCTGGCCGGACCGCTGACCGCGGAGATCCACCCGCTGCGGTCGGCGGGCGCGGACGTGGGCACCGGGCGGGACGTGCTGGAGTGGATGCGGGGCGCGCTGCCCACGGTGGCCGCCGTCGTCGAGCAGGCGGCGGCCTGCGGCGACCCCGACGCGATAGCGCTGGCCGTCGACACGATCACTCTCGTGCCCTGCTTCGAGGAGACCGTGCCGCTGGGGCCGCTCGCGAAGGGTGCGACCGCTCTGGTCCCGGCCGCCCTGGAACACTGCGGCGAGGGCGTCGCGGGCACCGCCCATTACGCGGCGGGAGTGATCCTCAAGAAGCACTCCTCCCCCGAGTCCCTGCACCTCTCACGGGCCCACCTGATGAAGGTCCTGGAGATCGTCGGGGACGCTCCCGCGCCGGGCGACGGCCACCGGCCCTTCCTGCTGGTGCTGTTCACCCTGGCGATGCTGGCCCAACTGGAGCTCCAGTTCGGCGACTTCGCGGCGGCCCGCTCCTGCGCGGAGCGGTCGGTGGCCCTCGCGGCGCTCAGCGGCGACCGGAGGCTGGTCGCGCGGCGGCGCACCATCCTGCTCCAGATCGAGGTCGAGAACCCGGACCGGCGGATGGATCTGGGCCGGATCGGGGCCATGTGCCGGAAGCTGAAGGAGGTCTTCACCCGGGGCGAGGACGAGAAGTGGCTCATCAGGATGATGATGATCGAGGCGGACAGCCTGCTGCGCGGTGGCGGCCACGCGGAGGCGGCCCGGCTGTACCGCCAGGTGCTGGAACGCGCTCGGGCCAGTGGCCATGCCCGCAACGAGACAGAGTGTCTGTTCCGGCTCTCCGAAGCGCTCCTGGCGACCGGCGACACCGAAGCCGCTCTCGACACCGCGCGGCAGGCCCTGACGGGTGCTCAACTGGCCCAGGAGCACCTGCTGATGGCCCGTAGTCACCAGGCCTTCGGCAGGGCCCTGCGGGCGGTGGGCGAGGAGGCGAAGGCCGAGGCGCATCTGACCCGGGCCGACAAGCTGTACCGGGGGCTGAGGCGGCCTTCGGGGACGGCGGCGGACGCCACGGGTGCCGTACCGGAGCACCCGGACGGGACCCGGCCGCCCGGCTGACGGCCCGGCCGTCCGGCCCGCGACGGTTCTTCACAGCCAGCCGCGCCGGGCCGCCTGGGCCCCGGCCCGGAAGCGGGTGGTGGCGCCCAGCGCGGCCAGAAGGGCGGAGACCCGGCGCACGACGGTGCGGCGGCCCAGGCCCAGGCGTCTGGCGATGACGTCGTCGGTCGCGCCGCCGACGACCCGAGCTCGACCTGTGGGTCGTCTCCCGCCATCGCGACATCGACGAAGTCCTGCACGACCGGCACCGCGCCTTCACCCCCGCCCACAGCTACGACCCCGTCCAGCCCGTCGACCCCGAGGCCGCCCGGATCCACACCGCCGTCCAGGACGTCCCCGTCGCAGCCTCCACCGACCCCCCGGTCCACGCCCGCTACCGCGACGCCCTCACCGCCGTGTGGCCCACCAGCGCCACCCAGCTCGCCCCCTGGCACACCCACGTCGAACAGCGCGCCCGGCAAGCGGCGAGGGCCCTCGCCGCCCGCCCCGTCGCCCTCGTCGGCGTCGGCCTCCCCCAAGGCGCCCGCCTCCTGCTCCTCATGTGTTCCGCCGCCCACGACGAGACACATGCCGTCCACGACCCCCGTACCTTCGACCACCGGCGCACCGACACGCCCCCCACCCTCAACTTCGGCGCCGGCGTCCACTACTGCCCCGGCGCCCGGTACACCCGCCTCGTCACCCACCACACCGTCACCGCCCTCACCCACGCCCTGCCCCGGCTCACCCTCACCACCACCGCCCCCGTCCCCCGCCCCGCCAACCTCATCCTGCGCCGCCCCACGCGGCTCCACGCAACCTGGTAGATCTCTCGACCGCACACCCGGACCCGGCGGGTCGGCTGACCTCCCCCGAGGCGCCTGATCACTCGAATCCGGCATAGCCTCATGGAATGGTGCAGAGCAAGGCGAACAACGTCGGCGACTACCTGACCGAGGTGCCCGAGGAACGCAGGGCCGCCTTGACCAGGCTGCGGCAACTGTGCCGCGACGAGCTGGCCGGCTTCGACGAGGTCATGGCGTACGGGATGCCCGCATACGAGCGGGACGGCGACGCCGAGATCGCGTTCGCCAGCCAGAAACAGTACGTCTCCTTCTACCTCATGCGCAGTGACGTCCGCGAGGCGTTCGAGGAACGGCTCGCCGGCCAGGACATGGGCAAAGGCTGTCTGCGGTTCCGCAGGCCGGAGAACATCGACTTCGACCTGGTCCGGGAGCTGCTCAAGGCCACCGCGGCCCGGCCCGGCAGGATCTGCTGACACCCCCGGACCGCCGGGGTGCCGCCCGATACGTCCAGGGCCCGGCGGCCGTCCGGTCCGCGCGCACCGTGTCGGTCACCCGGGGATCCCCGCGCATCCGCCCGACGGCAGTCCCTCAAGCCCGCTGCGGCCCGCCACTGGTGATCATGAAGCCACTCCCTGGTGTACGCGTGTACAGCAGTCGACACGGAGAGTGACCCATTCGTCCAACATCTAAAAAGTCGGTCACCCAATTGACACCTATAGTGTGGCGGGTGTTTTCACGAATAAACGCCAGAATCGCGTTCGCCACGTGGCGTCGACCACGGGCGGTGCTGTGGGCCGCGGTGGGTGTGGTGGCCCTCGGGTTCCTCGTCGCGCTGGAGATCGCCGCGCGTCGCTACGGCGGCGTGCCGGGGCCGATGGCCACCCTGGCGGAAGGGGTGATCTTCGCCCCCAAACCGGGGCCGCTGTACGGCGGGCTGGCGTTGATGATGGTGGTGCTCACCTGGCGGCAACGGTTCGTCGCGGCCGGTGCCGCGATCGGCATCGACGTCGTCTTCGTGCTGGTGCGGTGGGCGGTCGGTGCCAAGGTGCCCGACGGCCAGTTCTTCGGCAACGGCGCGTTGTGGGTGATGCTGGGCTGTGCGGTCATCGCTGTCACGCGCCGCACCGGCCGGGAACGTGTCCTGCTGCTGAAGGGCGTCGGGCTGGGCCTGCTGCTGGTGGCCGGCCGCAAGATCGGCGACACCTGGCTGCTCATCACGGCGAAGACCCGCCCCATGGTGCTCGACCAGTACGTGGCAACAGCTGATCACGCGCTGGGCAACCCGTCGTGGCTGGCAGGCCGGATACTCAGAGCCACCGCCCCGGTCGGCACCCATCTTCTCGACCTGGTCTACGCCCAGCTGGCGGTGGCCGCGATCGTCGTCGCGCTGTACCAGCTGCGCAACGTGGCGGCCGCGGGCCGCTTCCCGCGCCATCATCTGGTGCGCACCTTTCTGGTGATCGGCCTCCTCGGGCCGGCCATCTACATGATCTTCCCGGTGGTCGGACCGGTCTTCGCCTACGGACCGGGCACCTCCGGCACCGGCGGCGTGCAGTGGGCGGTGGCCGACCTGTGGCCGCACACGCTGCCGCCGGTCTCCGCCCCGCACCCGGTGCCGTACGACGGACTCACCCCGCGCAACTGCATGCCCAGCCTGCACACGGCGTGGGCTACCGCGATCTTCATCCATACCCGCAAGGGCCCCCGGGCCCTGCGATACGCGGGGACGTTCTGGCTGATCGCCACGCTCGGCGCGACGCTGGGCTTCGGCTACCACTACGGCGCGGATCTCGTGGCCGGTGTGGTGTTCACGCTCACGATCGAGACGGCGCTGCGCTCGCTCGACCGTGGCTGGGACCGGTCCGGAATCCGGCTGGTCGCCTACGGCACGACGGTATTCGCCGCGCTCCTGGTGTCCTACCGCTATCTGCCGATGCGGATGGCCGAACATCCGTGGGTGTTCGGCCCCCTTCTCATCCTGGCGATGACCTCGGTGATCTACGGCTACGTGCGGACCACCAAACTGTGGGAACCGAAGGCCGCACCGGCACGGCAACCGGAACCGCAACCCGAACTGGTCTGAGTCGTGTCGCGTCAAAGCGGGGGTCCGGTGTTCCGGACCCCCGCTTTGAC